>JBKPOL010000347.1:0-2647 GCA_046733075.1 Pseudomonadota bacterium
CACATGCGCCTGACCGCCGCTTAAATGAAATATGAGCCAGGAGTCGATCGTGCCGAAAGCAAGTTCGCCACGCACGGCCCGGGCGCGAGCACCGGGGGCATTATCGAGGAGCCACTTGAGCTTGGTTCCCGAGAAGTAGGCGTCGATCACGAGTCCCGTCTTCTGCGCGATGAAGGCCGCCTTTCCCGCTGCGCGCAGCTCATCACACAAGCCGGCAGTACGCCGGTCCTGCCAGACGATGGCGTTTGCAATGGGACGGCCCGTTGCACGTTCCCACACCACGGTCGTCTCGCGCTGATTCGTGATCCCGATCGCCGCGATGTCCGAGCCCGCGATGTTCGCCTTCGCAAGCGCTTCATGCATGACGCCGGATTGGGTCGCCCAGATCTCGGTCGCGTCGTGCTCCACCCAGCCGGGTTGTGGAAAGATCTGCGGGAACTCCTGATGTGCCGATGCGCGGATCGTTCCGGACTCGTCGAAGACGATGGCCCGGGAACTCGTCGTTCCCTGGTCGAGCGCGAGGATGAACTGCATGGATGTCCTCCCGCCGCACTCAAGTTGCGGCGCAAAGATTCGATCGCGTAAAATCAACTGCTTGCGCCGAATTGTAGCCTTGCGGCGCGCCTTCCAAGCCCTCCCGGGCACCCGAGTTCGATGCCATTGTCCGAAGCCGCTCCCCGTCGTCGCCTGCACACTCGACGCATTACCTATGAAGGCTGGCAACGGGACGACGGCCGCTTCGATATCGAGGGCCACCTCGTCGACGTGAAGGATCACGACATCACGCTGCTTTCCGGTGAACGGCGTGCCGGCGAGCCCGTTCACGACATGTGGGTGCGCGTCACGATCGATCGCGGTTACACGATCCACGACATCGAGGCGCAAAGCGACCGAGTGCCGTATCCCGGCGGGTGCGACGTGATCGGGCCCGACTACAAGGTGCTGATCGGCGCCAACCTGATGAAGGGATTTCGCAAGCGTCTCCACGACTCGATGGGTCATGTCCGCGGTTGTACGCACATCACGGACATGCTTGGTGCCCTGCCCACCGCCGCCGTGCAGACATTTGCGGGACTCAAGGAGCGTGAAGACGAAGGCGCGGGCAAGCCCTTCCAACTCGATCGCTGCCACGCGCTGGAGACGACGAGCGAAACGGTACGCCGCTATTACCCTCGCTGGTACCGTGGCGCTGCCTGACAGTTTGGAGATAACGTGAAAATCCACGAGTACCAGGGCAAGGAGTTGTTTCGCAAGTTCGGCATCACCGTCCCGCGCGGCATTTCCGCATTCTCAGTCGATGAGGCGGTCCAGGCCGCGCAAAAGCTGGGTGGTCCCGTGTGGGTCGTCAAGGCGCAAATCCACGCGGGCGGTCGCGGCAAGGGTGGCGGCGTCAAGCTTGCGCGCTCGGTCGACGATGTGAAGACGCTTGCGACGCAGATGCTCGGCATGCAGCTCGTCACGCATCAGACGGGCCCGGGCGGACAGACGGTGCGTCGTTTGCTGATCGAGGAAGGCGCGGACATTCGCAAGGAGCTGTATGCAGCGATGGTCGTCGATCGCGTCTCGCAGCGCGTCGTGCTGATGGCGAGCGCCGACGGCGGCATGGACATCGAAGAAGTCGCGGCGAAGACGCCCGAGCGCATATGCAAGGTCGTGATCGATCCCGGAATGGGGTTGACCGATGCGCAAAGCGACGAGATCGCGCGCGAGATCGGCATCTCCGATGCGATGCTTCCCCAGGCCAGGACGCTCTTCAAATCACTATACCGTCTGTTCGACGAAACCGACGCGTCGCTCGCGGAAATCAATCCGCTGATCATCACCGGCGACGACAAGCTCGTGGCGCTCGACGCCAAGCTGAATTTCGATCAGAACGCGTTGTTCCGGCATCCGGACATCGCGGCGCTGCGCGATCTCGACGAGGAAGATCCCGCCGAAATCGAGGCGTCGAAATTCGACCTCTCGTACATCTCGCTCGATGGCAACATCGGGTGCCTCGTGAACGGGGCGGGCCTCGCGATGGCGACAATGGACGTCATCAAGCTCTACGGCGGGGAGCCCGCGAACTTCCTCGACGTCGGCGGCGGCGCATCGGCCGACAAGGTGACGGAGGCCTTCAAGATCATGCTGCGCAACAAGGACCTGAAGGCGATCCTCGTCAACATCTTCGGCGGCATCATGCGCTGCGACGTGATAGCGCAAGGGGTCATCGCGGCATCGAAGGCGGTGTCGCTGCAAGTGCCGCTGGTCGTGCGGATGAAGGGCACGAACGAGCAGGAGGGGCGCGCGCTGCTTGCCCAGTCGGGGCTGCCGATCATCTCCGCGAACGACATGGCCGACGCGGCGCAGAAGGTTGTGGCTGCGACGCAGGGCGCGTAGTTCCTATGACCTCTCGGCACTTCTCACGTCGCTTGCGTGTAGATTCCGAACAAGGCGCGTCACACGTGAGCGCAACCATCAGGAAGTGGCGCAATAGCGCTGCCGTGCGGATCCCCGCGCGCGTTCTCGCGTCAGCGGGGCTGAATATCGATCAACAGGTCGATATCCGTCAGGACTGCAGACGGATCATCATCGAAGCCAAGCGGATCAAGCAGCCCGTTCTGCATGACCTTCTCAAGCAGATCACTGCCGGCAATCTTCCGAAGGC
>JBKPOL010000348.1:0-5272 GCA_046733075.1 Pseudomonadota bacterium
GCTTGATCTCGGCCATCTCGTCGCCGGCCATCTTCTCGGTAGCGAAGCCCATCGTTTGTCGGGCGAGCTCGCCGGCTCCCGCGTTCGTCGTCATGATGATGATGACGTTGCGGAAATCGGCCTTGCGTCCGTTGTTGTCAGTCAGCGTCCCGTGGTCCATCACCTGCAGCAGGATGTTGAAGATGTCCGGGTGCGCCTTCTCGATCTCGTCCAGCAGCAGCACGCTGTACGGATGCTTGGTGATGCCCTCCGTCAGCTGACCGCCCTGGTCGAAGCCGACGTAGCCCGGCGGCGCGCCGATCAGGCGCGACACCGCGTGGCGCTCCATGTACTCCGACATGTCGAAGCGCAGCAATTCGACGCCCAGGCAGAACGAGAGCTGCCGTGCGACTTCGGTCTTCCCCACGCCCGTCGGGCCGCTGAACAGGAAGTTGCCGATCGGCTTGCGCGGATTGCCGAGACCCGAGCGGGCCATCCTGATCGCGGACACGAGCGCGTCGATCGCCTTGTCCTGGCCGAACACGACGTTCTTCAGGTCGCGGTCGAGCGTCTTCAGTGCATTGCGATCGTCAGAGCTGACGTTCTTGGCGGGGATGCGCGCGATCTTCGCAACGATCTCCTCGACTTCGTTCTTGCCGATGACCTTTTTCTGGCGAGACTTCGGCAGGATCTTCTGGGCGGCACCGGCTTCATCGATTACGTCGATCGCCTTGTCAGGCAAATGACGGTCGTTGATGAAGCGCGCAGCGAGCTCGGCGGCGGACGTCAGTGCCGCCGGCGCGTACTTGACGCCGTGGTGCTGCTCGAACCGCGTCTTGAGTCCCTTGAGGATCTCCACCGTTTCGGCGATGGAGGGCTCGGGCACGTCGACCTTCTGGAAACGACGCGACAGCGCGTGGTCCTTCTCGAAGATTTGCCGGAACTCACCGTACGTCGTCGCACCGATGCATTTCAGCGCACCCGTCGACAGCGCCGGCTTCAACAGGTTGGATGCGTCGAGCGTTCCACCCGACGCTGCGCCTGCGCCGATGATCGTGTGGATCTCGTCGATGAACAGGATCGACTTGGGATTCTCGGCGAGCTGCTTCAGCACCGCCTTCAGCCGTTGCTCGAAATCACCCCGATACTTCGTGCCCGCGAGCAGCGCGCCCATGTCGAGCGAATACACCTGGTATTCCTTGAGCAGCTCGGGAACGTCCGCCTCGTTGATGCGACGCGCGAGGCCCTCGGCAATGGCCGTCTTGCCCACGCCCGCCTCGCCGACCAGCAGCGGGTTGTTCTTGCGCCGCCGGCAGAGCACCTGGATCACGCGCTCGAGCTCGTGCTCGCGCCCGATCAGCGGGTCGATCTTGCCGTTTCGCGCCATTCCGTTCAGGTTGACCGTGTACGCGTCGAGCGCACCCTGCGATTCGGAACCGCCCTCGGCGTCTTCCTTCGCCTCGGACGCCTTGTCCTGCTTCTGCTGCGGGGTCTTCGTGATCCCGTGGGCGATGTAGTTGACGACGTCGAGCCTCGTCACGCCGCGCTGGTTCAGGAAATAGACTGCATGCGATTCCTTCTCGCCGAACACCGCGACGAGCACATTCGCGCCCGTGACTTCCTTCTTGCCCGATGATTGGACGTGCAGGATCGCCCGCTGGATCACGCGCTGGAAGCCCTGCGTGGGCTGCGTATCCGCGTCGGAATGCGCGGCGAGCCGCGGCGTATGTTCGTTGATGAAATCGGTGAGCACGCCGCGCAGTTCGTCGAGGTCGACGCCGCACGCCTTCAGCACTTCGGCCGCCGACGGGTTGTCGAGCATCGCGAGCAGCAGGTGCTCGACGGTGATGAATTCGTGCTGCTTCTGTCGCGCTTCGACAAAAGCCATGTGGAGAGAGACTTCCAGTTCCTGGGCAATCATGTTGCTTCCTTGACTTCGACGCCCCGCCGGAAACCATTCCCGGCGCGGCCGGCAGCATTCGATGCGCCGCCAAATGCCTTAACGCTCAAGTCTCCTCCATCGTGCACTGCAACGGGTGCTGATGTTTCCGCGCGAGGTTGATGACCTGGTCCACCTTGGTCGTCGCCACTTCCCGCGTATACGTACCGCAAACTCCCATCCCTTCCCGATGCACCTGCAACATCACCTGCGTTGCCTTTTCACGACTCATGCTGAACACAGTTTGGAGCACGATGACAACAAAGTCCATCGGCGTGTAGTCGTCGTTCAGCAGGACTACCTTGTAAAGCGGCGGGGGCTTGACTCGCGTCCGTTCCGCCTCGAGCACGTTGCCGTGCTGCTCCTGGTTGGACATCGCGCGTCGCGTAAACCTAATTGGGGTTCATGTTTGATGATTGCAACACATTTTTCAAGTAGAAGGCCGATGGACGGGCCCGCTGCACGACCGCAGGCCCGGCCGTCGCGCAGCTGCAACGCTTGGCACGTCCTTCCGCTGACTATATCCGACTCCTTGTGCGCAACATTTACATGCCTCCAACTCCCGTTTGAACCTATGACAGCCTGGAGGGCATCCAAAGTTCTGCGGTGCCGCAGTCACCGATCCCACCGCCCGCCCGTCTGAACGGGCCCATTTCCCGAATGGATCGCCCCCGCCGCCCTCGCACGGTCGATTCCGAAGCGCCGGCATCTGGCCGATCCATAGCACTAATCGTGCGCGGCGCGGTGGCGCTTCACACCCCGCTTGCAACGGTTTGGCGCGCCGGCGAGCTAATGGCGCGTCACGGATAACCGCCACGCTGAAGGAGCATCCGCACGACCCAGGCGGCTTCTCGAAGGAGGTGAGCCAACTGGCCCGTTCGCCATCGTCCCCGTCGGGGCGCGAAGGTGTCTTCGCCCGCTGCTTGCGCTGTCGGTGTGCGAAGGCGCTTCGCCGGCTGCTCGCGCTGTCGTGCGCGAAGGCGCCTGCGCCGGCTGGCCGCGCTACATCCTCTCGATCATCGCGGCGCCGAACCCGGAGCACGACACCTGCTTCGCCCCGGGCATCAGGCGCGCAAAGTCGTACGTGACGACCTTGTCGACGATGGCCCGTTCGAGACTCGACGTAATGAGCGCGGCGGCCTCGTTCCACCCCATGTGCACCAGCATCATTTCGGCGGACAGGATTTCCGAGCCGGGGTTCACGTAGTCCTTGCCGGCGTACTTCGGCGCGGTCCCGTGGGTCGCTTCGAACATCGCCACCGAGTCGGACATGTTGGCGCCCGGAGCGATTCCAATCCCCCCCACCTGCGCGGCGAGCGCATCCGAGATGTAGTCGCCGTTCAGGTTCAGCGTCGCGATCACGTCATACTCCGCGGGCCGCAACAGGATTTGTTGCAAAAAGGCGTCGGCAATCACGTCCTTGACGACGATGTCCCGGCCGCTCTTCGGGCTGCGCAACGAGCACCACGGACCGCCATCGATCTCCTTGGCGCCGAACTCGCGCTGCGCGAGCGCATATCCCCAGTCCCGGAACGCGCCTTCGGTGAACTTCATGATATTGCCCTTGTGCACAAGCGACACCGAGCGCCGGTCGTTGTCGATCGCGTACTGGATCGCCTTCCGCACGAGCCGCTCGGTGCCTTCCCGCGAGACCGGCTTGACACCGATTCCCGACGTCTGCGGGAAGCGGATCTTCCGCACCCCCATCTCGGTCGTCAGGAACTGGATCAGCTTCTTCGCCTCGGCCGAGCCTTCGGGCCACTCGATGCCCGCGTAGATATCCTCGGAATTTTCGCGGAAGATCACCATGTCGATCTTGTCGGGCTCCTTGACCGGCGAAGGCACGCCCTTGAACCAGCGCACGGGGCGCAAGCACACGTACAGGTCGAGTTCCTGTCGCAGTGCAACGTTGAGCGAGCGGATCCCGCCGCCGACCGGCGTAGTCAGCGGCCCTTTGATCGAAACGACAAAGTCGCGCAGTATCTTCAGCGTTTCGTCCGGCAGCCAGACGTCCGCGCCGTACACACGCGTCGATTTCTCGCCGGCGTAAATCTCCATCCAGTGAATCTTCCGCTTTCCGCCGTACGCCTTTGCAACCGCGGCATCCACGACCTTGATCATCACCGGTGTGATGTCGAGCCCGGTGCCGTCGCCCTCAATGTAAGGAATGATCGGATTGTCCGGAACTTCGAGGCTGTAGTCCGCCCTGACGCCGATCTTCGCGCCGGCGGAGGGCACGGTGACATGTTGATACATGGGGTCTCCTCGCACGTTGCCGGCGGGCTCCGCGACGAGCGCGCATCCCGGTACGGCGCATCCCGTCATTATGCGCGAAGCGCTTGGGGCGCCCGGCGTCGCGGCTGCTAGAATCCGCGGCGACTCGCCGACCCATCCGTTCACTCCAAACCGGCCCCGCGAGACGATTCCTTCTCGATGATTCGCCGCCTGCTCGCGCGCCTGCTCCCCGGCAGGGCCAAAACGCCGCGGATCTATTCGCCCGACCGGCACCCCGTCCGGCGCGACCAGCTTTCAGCGGCAGCGCGGACGGTGACGCGCAAGCTCGAGGAGCAGGGATTCAAGGCGTTCATCGTCGGGGGCGCCGTCCGCGACCTGCTGCTCGGGATCATTCCCAAGGACTTCGACATCGCGACCGACGCCACGCCCGAGCAGCTGAAACCGCTGTTCCGGCGCGCGTTCATCATCGGCCGCCGGTTTCGCCTCGTGCACGTGCACATCGGCAACGAAGTCGTGGAGGTGTCCACCTTTCGCGCGGCGCAGACCGGCAACGACACGACGGACGAGCACGGCCGACTACTGTCCGACAACGTATACGGTTCGCAGGCCGAGGATGCGGTGCGGCGCGACTTCACCGTGAACGCGCTCTACTTCGATCCAGCGACGGAGACGATCTGGGACTACGTCGGCGGCGTGGTCGACATTCGTGCGCGGCGATTGAAACTGATCGGTCCGCCCGTCACGCGGTTTCGCGAGGACCCGGTGCGATTGCTGCGCGCCGTGCGCCTGGCCGCGAAGCTTGGATTGACGATCGACGCGAAGACCGAAGAACCGATCTCCCGTCTTGCGCCGCTGATGGCGAACGTCCCGCCCGCGCGCCTGTTCGACGAGATGCAGAAGCTTCTGCTGTCCGGTCACGCGGTGGAGACGCTCAAGAGCCTGCGCGCGCACGGGCTGTCGCTCGGACTGCTGCCGCTGCTCGACGTCATTCTCGAGCAGCCGCTCGGCCACAAGTTCATCGACGCCGCGCTCGCCGGCACCGACGCGCGCGTGCGCGAAGGCAAAGGCGTATCGCCCGCGTTCCTGTTCGCCACGCTGCTGTGGCACGAGGTGCTCATC
>JBKPOL010000349.1:0-3366 GCA_046733075.1 Pseudomonadota bacterium
GCATCATTCGCCGCGGCGAACATGTGACGGTTCTCTACCGGCAGCGGAGCACCAAAAAGCCGGGCGAATGGCTCGGCAGGCTCGTCCTCGGATACGAGGATGGCGAGGTGCGGATTTTTGCGGCGTCGATCTTCTAAGCAGCGAAGCCGGACTCACGATGAATGAAGCCATCCAGGACGGCAAGTTCGTCGAGCTCACGTACAAGGTCGCCGACAGGAAAACGGGACACGTCCTCACCGGCGTCGAATTTCCGTTGGGCTACGTGCACGGGCACAGTGAAATTCTGGCCCCTTTCGTCTACAGGGAGCTCGACGGCAAGTGCGCCGGCGATGTGATCGAGGTGCCGCTCGACGGCAATCGCATCTTTGGCGCAAGAGACGAGTCCCTGGTCTTCATCGACCGCCTCGAGAACGTCCCCGGGGAGTATCGGCAGATCGGCTTGTCCATCCTGATGGAAAGCGATGCGGGGCAGAAGCGCAGCTTCATCGTGACGCGGATCGATGACGACACACTGACGGTCGACGGCAATAACCCGCTTTCTGAAAGGGAGCTCGTCTTCAGACTCGACGTACTGACGGTGCGCGACGCGACCGACGAAGAAATGAAATCCGGCGGAACGATCGGCGCGCAGCCGAACATCGACCCGTCGATGATGCGACCGGTTTGAAGTCGGTGGTGAACGTCGTGTCCAGACCGGCTTTGATGCCTGAGTTGCATTCCTGGCTTTACAACACGAGAGGCGGCGCATGAGCGAGCAAAAACCAGTCACCAAGGTTCCTGACGGCCAGACCCGCTTCTATACGACGCGTCAGAAGGCGCCGAACGAAAAAGGGTTTGTTGGTTATGAAACCATCTGGAAGCCGTTCCAGAAGGAAGTCGAATACCAGAGGCCGAAGTCGCCGTAGCGCATATCGAGGAATGGGCGAGCAGCACGCGCGACACTGCTCCAAGCCGAGATAGAAGCCGATCACGCGGCGGTTGGCTCGCGCGATTCACCGGCCCGGGGAAAACATCATGCGCAGTGTCGACGCGAAGCGTGTGCTGCCGAGGCAATCGACAGGCAGCGACACCTCACCGACGGGAATGGCCAGGATTCCCGGCGGCACGTTCGCCATGGGATCGAACGAACACTATCCCGAGGAAGCACCCGCGCACAACGTAAGGATCGATGCGTTCTGGATGGACCGGCACGCGGTGACGAATGTCGAATTCAAGCGCTTCGTCGACGCGACGGGCTACGTCACGCTTGCCGAGAAGCCGGCTAACGCTGCGGATTATCCCGAAGCGAAGCCGGAGCTGCTGGCGCCGTCGTCAGCCGTGTTCCGCAAACCGTACGGTCCGGTGGACATGCGAAACGCGTACAGCTGGTGGACCTATGTTGCGGGCGCCGACTGGAAGCATCCAAGAGGTCCCGACAGCTCCCTGCAAGGATTGTGGAAGCATCCGGTCGTGCACGTCGCGTTCGAGGACGCGGAAGCCTACGCAACCTGGGCGGGCAGAGCGCTACCGTCCGAAGCCGAGTGGGAGTTTGCGGCGCGCGGTGGACTAAACGGTGCGGTGTACGCCTGGGGCGACGAATACATGCCGGACGGGAAGCCAATGGCCAACACGTGGCAAGGCGAGTTCCCCTACCAGAACTTGTTGCTGGACGGCTATGAATGGACGTCGCCGGTAGGGTCGTTTGCGCCGAATGGTTACGGTCTGTACGACATGGCTGGCAACGTCTGGGAGTGGACGACGGATTGGTACCAGGAGCACCACGAGATCGTACGTCCCTGTTGCACCGCGGAGAATCCGCGCGGCGGCAAGCAGGAGGACAGCTACGACCCGGGTGCGCCGCGCGGCTCCATTCCGCGTCGCGTGATGAAAGGCGGCTCTTACTTGTGCGCGCCGAACTACTGTCAGCGCTACAGGCCCGCAGCGCGCATGGCCCAGGCGGTCGACACCTCGACGTGCCATCTCGGATTTCGCTGCATCGTGCGGGAGCAGTGAAGCGCTTCAATTCATCCGGCTCGGTCGACAGTGGTGTGACGCTTGACGTTGAACTCCGACAAGAACAGGCTTCCGCCACGCGTCCGTTTGGGGCGCATAGTTCTGCGGCTCGCCGCGCGTTATATCGCGACACTACGGAGGGGGAGGCATGTGCAAACTCTGCGATGAAGGAATACCCCAGGCGCATGGCGGTTCAGCCGGCGATTCTCGCCGCGATTTCCTGAAGAAGGCGGCGGTCACCGGAGCGGCGGCGGCAGGCGCCAATCTGTTCACGGCGAGTCCCGCTTCCGCAAACGGCGCGGATCCGCCCGAGGCCAGCGGGCGCCCCGGCCGGCGCTACGTGATCCGCGGCGGCGCGGTGATGTCCATGGATCCGAACGTGGGAAATTTCGCGAAAGCCGACGTGATGATCGAGGGTACGCGGATCGTCGCGGTCGGCCCAAATTTGCCGCCGGGCGGTGGCACTCAGATCGACGCGACGGGCCGCATCGTCATGCCCGGCTTCATCGACACACATCACCATCAATTCGAGACGGCACTTCGCAGCTTCCTCGCCGATGGTGTCCTGATCAACGACCTGTCCGGATCCGCGAGCGGGAGCACGACTTACTACGAATACATCCTCAACAAGTTCGCCCCGGTGTACCGGGAGCAGGATGTCTACATTAACGAGCTGTTCGGCGGGCTCAGTCAACTCGACGCCGGTGTCACCACGGTGCACGACGTCTCGCAGATCAGTCATTCGCCGAAGCATTCGGACGCCGCTATCCAGGCGCTGATCGACACCCGGCGCCGCGCTGCGTTCGGCTATTTCGAAAGTGCCGGCAACTTTGGCGCTGGCGTTCCCGGAAACGAATATCCCCAGGACGCGGAGCGCATCTACAACCAATGGTTCTCCGCGAACAACCTCTCGAGCAACGGGCTCGTCCACATGATCATGGGCGGCGAGGTCTATCTTGGCGATGCAACCACTGACCAGTCCTGGACGATCGGGCGTCGACTCGGCCTCCAGATTGCGGCGCATGTTTTGTCGCCGTTCGGCATCCGCCCGATTTTTGACAAGCTCGCCGCTGGAACCGGCGGCAACGGCAAGATCGCTATTGGACCCGATAACCTGTTCATCCACATGACGGGCATGTCGGACATGGCCTGGGAGAAGGTCAAGGACGTTGGTGCCCAGGTGTCAATCGCATTCCCGATCGAGATGAACATGCGGCACGGCATGCCGCCCATCCTGCGAGTCCAGAGCCTTGGCATGGAGCCGTCGCTCTCGGTGGACGTGGAATGCACGCTCACCGCAGACTTCTTCACGCAGATGCGCGCCTGCATGAATGTGCAGCGCGGGCTGGTGAACCAGATGATTCTCGACAGCCC
>JBKPOL010000350.1:0-3600 GCA_046733075.1 Pseudomonadota bacterium
TCACCCATTATCAGCGCCTACTCGACCATACCGTGCCGGACCGTGTGCATGTGCTTGCCGATGGGCGGATCGTGCGCTCTGGCGGCCCTGAGCTTGCGCACGAGCTGGAAGCGAAGGGCTATGTCGGGCTAGTGGCCGAAGCAGCATGAACGCTGTGACGCAAACGGGTGTCGGCGCGTTTCTCGCGCGCTTCGAGGGGTTGAGAGAGCGACTGCCCGGCGATCGCACCGTGCGCGAGCGCGCTGCCGCTGCCTTCCGCGCCTCCGGCCTGCCTACGATCCGGGACGAGGCATGGAAATACACAAGCCTGCGCCCGGTCGCGGAAGCGTCCTTTCACGAGCCGCTGACTGCGCTCGCCGGCAGCACCGATCTCTTGGACCGGCTACCGTTGCTCGACGCGCCCCGGCTCGTGTTCGTGGACGGGCGGTTCCGCGAGGATCTCTCGACATTGCCGGCGGGCGTTGCGGTCGAGAGCTTCGCGGAGAACCCGGATTTCGGCGCGCTTGCCCGTCCGGAACGAGAGCCGCTGGTCGCGCTGAACACGATGCTCGCCGAGGATGGTGCGTCGATCACCGTCCCGGATGGGACGGATGCCGGACTGTTGCAGCTGGTTAGTCTCGGCACCGATGCGCCGGGCCGTCCGGTCGCGTTTCATCCGCGCCATACCGTGACGCTCGGCAAGGGCGCCTGTTTGATGCTTGTCGAGATGTCGGCGGGGGAGGGAACGTATCTGCACAATCCGGTCACGGAAGTGCATGTGGGCCAGGGTGCCGTGTTGATCCATGTGCGGCTGCAGGACGAGTCGCCGTCGGCCTTTCATCTCTCGACGCTTTATGCGCGCGTTGCCGATCGCGGGACGTATGACAGCTTCGCGCTCAATCTGGGCGGCCGCATCTCGCGCACCGAGGTCCACGCCCGGCTCACCGGCGAGCACGGCGCGACGCATCTCAATGGCGCGCAGCTTCTGGGCGGCGCGCAGCACGCGGATTTCACCACGGTCGTTTCCCACGACGCGCCGTGCTGCGCATCGCGGCAGACCGTCAAGAACGTGCTGTCCGGCCGCTCGCGCGGCGTATTCCAGGGCAAGATCGAAGTCGCCCGCGGGGCGCAGAAGACCGACGGCTACCAGATGAATCAGGCGCTGCTGCTCTCGCCCGACGCCGAGATCGACAGCAAGCCGCAGCTCGAAATCTACGCCGACGACGTGAAGTGCAGCCATGGCGCGACCGTCGGCGAGCTGGACGCCAACCAGCTCTTCTATCTCCGCAGCCGCGGCGTGCCGGAAGCCGAGGCACGGGCCATTCTGGTGCGCGCGTTTCTCACCGAGGCGCTGGACGCGGTGGGCGACGATACGGTGCGCGGCGTGCTCGATACTGCGGTCGAGCGGTGGTGGGAGAGGCAGGCCGCATGAACGTCGCCACCAGACCGATCCTCGACGGAGCCGCCGTGCTGGATGTGAACCGCATCCGCGAGGACTTCCCCATCCTGCGCCAGACCGTGCGCGGCAAGCCTCTGGTGTTTCTCGACAGCGCAGCCTCCGCCCAGAAACCGCGCGCGGTGATCGACGCGCTGGCCGAGGCGATGGAAACGCAATACGCCAACGTGCATCGCGGCCTGCATTGGATGAGCGAGCGCACAACCGACGCCTATGAAGGCACGCGGGACGTGGTGGCGGGCCTCATCAACGCGGCGGACCGGGCCGAGATCGTGTTCGTGCGCAACAGCACCGAGGGCATCAACCTGGTCGCCCATAGCTATGGGCGCGGCGTCTTGCGCCCGGGGCAGGCCGTGCTGATCAGCGAGATGGAGCACCACTCCAACATCGTACCCTGGCAGATGCTCCGGGACGCGCACGGGATCGAGCTCCGGGTCGCTCCGGTGACGGACGCGGGCGAGCTGGAGATGGAGGCGTTCGAGGCGCTCCTTGCGGACGGCAAGGTGGGACTGGTCGCGATCACCCACATGTCCAACGTGCTCGGAACCTATACCCCGGCCGAGCGCATCGTGCGGCTGGCCCATTCGTACGGCGCCAAGGTGCTGCTCGACGGCTCGCAGGCGGTGGTGCACCGGCGCGTCGATGTGCAGGTACTGGATTGCGATTTCTATGTTTTCACCGGCCACAAGCTGTACGGCCCGACGGGCATCGGGGTGCTTTGGGCACGGCGGGAACTGCTCGAGGAGATGCCGCCCTTTATGGGTGGTGGCGACATGATCTCCTCGGTCAGCTGGACGCGCAGCACCTGGGCGCAGGTGCCGCATAAATTCGAGGCGGGCACGCCCGCGATCCTGGAGGCGATCGCGCTCAAGGCGGCGGTGCGCTACGTCGAGTCGATCGGCTACGAGGCAATTGCCGCGCACGAAGCGTCGCTCACCGACCATGCGCTGTCGCGGCTCTCGGCCTTGGACGGCGTGCATGTGCTGGGGCGTGCGCAGGACCGTGGTGGCGTTGTGTCCTTCGTGCTGGACCGCGCGCACGCGCACGATGTTGCGACTTTGCTCGACCGCCAAGGCATCGCGGTCCGCGCGGGGCACCATTGCGCGGAGCCTTTGATGCAGCGGTTCGGGGTCGAGAGCACGGCGCGGGCCAGCTTCGGCGTCTATACCACGCATGCCGAGATCGACGCACTGGCCGATACGCTCGGCCGTGTCCGGGAGTTCTTCGCGTGAGCCGGGGCGTCTGATGTTCGACGAGCTGCGCGATCTGTACCAGGAGGTCATTCTGGACCACGGCCAGCGGCCGCGGCGCGCGCGGAAACTCGAGCAATTCGATGCGACCGCCAAGGGCGACAACCCGATGTGCGGCGACCGCATCCAGATCTGGGTGAAGTACGGCGCGGATGGAGCGATTGCGGAGACCGGCTTTCACGCCCGGGGCTGCGCGATCAGCGTCGCGTCTGCCGACCTGATGGCGGAGGCGGTCGAGGGCCGCTCGCAGCAGGACGTGCGCCGGCTGTTCGAGGCGTTCCGCGAACTGGCGGTGCGCGGCGCGTGTCCCGCTTGCGACGGCGCCCTGCAGGAGCCGCTGGAGCGGCTGATGCCGCTATCGGGCGTGCATGAGTATCCTTCGCGCGTGAAATGCGCGACGCTCCCCTGGCACGCGCTGGTGGCGGCGCTCGATGGCACCAAGGAGGCGACCAGTGAATGACGCGACGGCTCTCGAGCCTGAGCAGGGCGCCGGCAGGCATGGCGCCTGGACGCCGGAGGGCGAGACCGCGCCCGTGCCCAGCCAGGATGACCTGATCGCCGCGATCGCGACCGTCTACGATCCCGAGATCCCGGTGAACATCTACGAGCTGGGGCTGATCTACGCGATCGATATTCACGACGACGGCCGCGTGAAGGTGGAGATGACGCTCACCGCCCCGGCCTGTCCAAGCGCCCAGGAGCTCCCGGAACAAGTGCGTGACGCCGTGATGGCGGTCCCGGGCGTCGCCGATTGCGAGGTGGAGACCGTTTGGGATCCGCCCTGGGAGCCGAGCCGGATGAGCGAGGAAGCCCGGCTGCAATTGAATATGTTCTGACCGGACACGATTGAACGCGCCATGAGCACGACGACAACCGCACCGAAGAAATCCCGCGCCCTGCCGCCTCTGATGTCAC
>JBKPOL010000351.1:0-16140 GCA_046733075.1 Pseudomonadota bacterium
TGGTATTCGTTGGTGAGCCCATTGATCACCGGCACGCGCGAATGCGTTGCGAATCGCTCGATGATCGATTGCTCGAACGTGCGAATCATCACGACGTCGACCATCCGCGATACGACACGCGCGAGATCCTCGATCGGCTCGCCGCGCGAGAGCTGCGTGTCGCTGCGATTGAGATTGATCGCGATTCCGCCGAGCTGATTCATGCCCGCTTCGAACGAGACCCGCGTGCGTGTCGACGCCTTCTCGAACACCATCGCGAGCGTGCGATCGCGGAGGGGCTGGTACAGCTCGTATTGCTTGAAACGCGCCTTGATCCAGCGCGTGCGCTCGAAGAGGTGGTCGAACTCGTCGCGCGAAAAGTCGCGGAACTGCAGGAAATGCCGCGGGTTGGAGGGCGCCATCGGTCCTTCGTGACCGCGGTCAGGTCGTCGGACCGCAAAACAAAAAGTCTAGCATGCCACCTCCGCCACTACCGGATGCCGTCGTTCGCGGTGCGCGCGACGAGAATGCGATCGCGACCGGCGTCCTTGGCCTGGTAGAGCGCGCGATCGGCAGCATCGAGGAGCTCGGCGAATGTCGCGCCCTGCTTTCCAAGCACCGCGATCCCTGCCGAAAACGTGAAGCCGCCAAGCGTCGAATCGTTCCAGCTCACGCGCAGATCGCGAAGACGGGCGGCGAGGCTCGAGAGCGCTTTCTCCGCCCCTGCGCCGTCTGCGTCTGGCAGCACGACGCAGAACTCCTCGCCACCATAGCGGCAGACGACGTCGGAGGGTCGCATCGACATCGGCAACACGCGACCGATTTCCCGCAACACCGCGTCGCCGGCCGGATGTCCATAGCGGTCGTTGACGAGCTTGAATCGATCGAGGTCGACGAGCGCCACTGTGAGCGGCGTGCCCCGCCGAAGCGCCGCGCCAATCAAGCCTGGCACCACGGAATCGAGATAGCGACGGTTAAAAAGCTGGGTCAAGGGGTCGTGGACTGCCTCGACGGCGAGCTGCGCCTGTAACGCTTCGACCTGGATCATCTTGTGCGTCAAATCCGCGTTGACTCGCGCGAGCTCCTGGTTCAGCCGTTCGAGTTCCTGGCGCTGTGAAAGCGCGCGATCGCGTTCGGCCCGCGCATGCGAAAGTTCGTGCTGAACGCGCAGCAGGTAGTAGGCAGCACTCGCGCGATGCGACAGGCGCTCGATCTGCGCAGCGAGCAGTTTGCGCGAGCAGGCGTAAGCCGCTTCGAAGTCGCCGTTTTCCGCGAGGCGTTCCGCGAGCCGCGACCACGCCTTGCACTCAATGGGCAGGTGGCGATGACGCTGCGCCGCCTCCGCCGCCGCCCGCAACCTGGCGATCGCGACGGCGTTATCGTCCCGCGCTTCGGCCACGACCGCTTCCGCCCAGCTACCGTGCACTTCGTTGAACCCGCCCGGAAAATCGGCGTAGATCGCTCGCGCAGTTTCAGCGGACCGGGCCGCTTCATCGACTCGCCCATGGCGCGCAAGGATTTCGGCAGCGATTGCCATGTAATGGTTTTGCGCCGAGCGGCGCGGGGCGAGCGCGGCATCGGCGAGCATCGCGTCCACGACCTCGAGCGCGCGTCCGTGCTCGCCGCATCCGGTCAGCGCCTCCGCGTAATTGGACCGCGCGAACAGGACGAGCTGCGGATTGTCGTATTGCGAGAGATCGGCGAGCGCAACTTCGGCAAGCTCGCACGCCGGACGATGGTCGCCAACGGTCACGAGCGCGGCGGCGAGGTTCGACATCACCGTGGGATGCTGCGGTGAAAGTTCGCTTCCGCGAAGCGCCTCCAGCGCTTCGTACAGATAGCGAATCGCGTCGTCGAGACGGTCCGTGAAGAAATGCGCGGCGCCGATCGCGTTCAACAACCAGAACCGGTCCTGCGGCGGCAGCACCTGCTGCGCCTCGGGATACAGGGCCAGCAGCCGTTCGCGCGCGGGGACGGCCGAGCTTTCGATGATCGCGAGACGCGCGAGTCCGATTTCGGCGAGCAGGCTTCCCCGCCGCTCGGCGAGATCGGCGAAACGCTCGCTCGCCTGCCCGATCCAGTGGCGCGCTTCCGGCGGATTCGCCGTGAAGAACAGATGGTGGTACGCGATCGTGAGCTCGCACCAGGCGCTTGTATGCGCGTCCGGAGATTCGCGCGCTGCAAGGAGTGCGCTCGCGTCGGCGAACGCGGCTTCGGGTTCGCGAAAATGCCGCTCCCAAAGCGGAATCGCCACGTCTCGGCTATCGGCCATCCCCACGTTCGCTCGCGTGACGGCTGCGCGTCCGATTGGCGTCATATCCGTGCAAAACGTCCCGCATTGCTGCAATTGGATTGCAGTGCACGATTCCTCTCGCTCAAACGAGCAGGGCGCCCCGCGGGGCGCCCTGCCGATGTTCGTCCGCGGGTGCGGGTCAGGCGAGCGCCCTGATTGCCTGCGCAAGCCGTGACTTGGTGCGTGAAGCGAGGTTCTTGTGGACGATGCGCTTGTCGGCGATCCGGTCGATCACCGCCTGAGATTCGTGGAACGTCGCCGTTGCCGCCGCCTTGTCGCCGGATGCGATAGCCTTCTTCACCTTTTTCACCGCAGTGCGCAGTGCCGACTTCTGGCTGGCGTTACGCTGGCGCGTCGCTTCCGCTTGCCGGGCGCGTTTGCGCGTCTGTGCCGTGTTGGCCATTGAATCCGATCCTCTGTTTCATGGCGAAGGCGACGAGCGCGCTTCGCGTCGTTGAATGTGCCGAGCCGTCGAACGCGGGAACCGTCGTGGGAAAGTCGACCGACGATGGCGGGAAGGCGGCGCGGAAAGACCGGGCATAATACGCGATTTCCGCATTGCGGGCAAGGCGTTGCGTGAGTCCGGCGCCGGGCGCGAACGCGATGCGGCAACCTCATTTGAATCTTCTCCGTACCCTGACGACAGTCAGCGGAATGACGCTGCTGTCGCGCATCACCGGACTCCTGCGCGAAACGATCAAGGCGACGGCATTCGGCGCCGGCTTGCAGATGGACGCGTTCGAGGCCGCGTTCCGGCTTCCGAACCTGTTGCGCCGCCTCTTTGCCGAAGGCGCGTTCTCCCAGGCGTTCGTCCCGATCCTCGCCGAATACCGGCGCAAGCGCGGGCACGACGCAACGCGCACGCTCGTGGGCAACGTGGGCACGCTCCTCGCGACCGCCCTCATCGTGCTGTCGGTGATCGGCTCGCTTGCCGCGCCGTGGCTCGTCTACCTGCTCGCCGGCGGTTTCGCGCGAACGCCGGGCAAGGTGGAGCTCACGGCGGAAATGATTCGCATCGTGTTCCCGTACATCCTGTTCGTGTCGCTCGTCTCGCTCGCAGGTGGCGTGCTCAACGTGTATCGGCGCTTCGCGATCCCAGCGTTCACGCCGGTGATGCTGAACCTGTCGATCATCGGTGCTGCGATCCTGCTGTCCCGCTGGTTCGAACCCCCGATTCTCGCGCTCGCATGGGGCGTGGCGATCGGTGGCCTTGCCCAGCTCGTGCTGCAGATCCGTCCACTGATGGCAATCGGCATGCTGCCGCGTCCGGCGTTTGCATGGCGTGACGAGGGCACGCGTCGCGTGCTCATCGCAATGGGGCCCGCCGTCGTAGGCGTGTCGGCCGCGCAGATCTCGGCGCTCATCAACACACAGCTTGCAGCCCTGCTCGGCGACGGACGCATATCGTGGATCACGTATGCCGATCGCCTGATGGAGTTTCCGAGCGCGCTGCTCGGCGTCGCACTCGGCACGATTCTCCTGCCTTCGCTCGCGCAGCATCACAGCGACGCCGACCACGAGCAATATTCCGCGCTTCTCGATTGGGGACTGCGTCTTGCGCTCGTCCTCGCGCTGCCGGCGGCCGTCGCGCTCGCGATCCTCGCGCTTCCGCTTGTGTCGACGCTCTATCAATACGGCAAATTCACGATGAACGACGTGATGCAAACGCGCCTCGCGCTGCTCGGCTACAGCGTGGGCCTGCCCGCGCTCATCTTCGTCAAGATCCTGGCACCGGGCTTCTACGCGCGTCAGGTGATGGCGACGCCGGTGAAGATCGCGTTCGCAACGGTGCTGCTCACGCAGGCGTGCGCCGTGCTGTTCGCGTGGCCGCTCGGCCTCGAGCAGGCGGGCCTGACGCTCGCCACGAGCATCGGCGCGTGCTTCAACGCATCGCTGCTGCTCTTCCTGCTCCTGCGCAAGCGCTTCTATCGGCCCCAACCCGGATGGCCGAAGTTCGTAGCGAAGGTGGGTGTGGCGGTCGTGCTGCTCGGCATCGCGGTCGCGCTTGCGATGGGGCGGGAGTCCGCCTGGCTCACCGGCGGGGTCGGCTACAAGGTCGGGCGACTCGCGCTCGTCATCGTCGCCGGTGCCGTCGTGTACTTCGGCGCGCTGTACGGGCAGGGCTTCCGGTTGTCGCAGTTCAGCCGGCGAGAGGCGCCTCCACCTGATTCGTTTCCGAGCGCCGATGAGGGCGACGTGTGATATGCGGCGGTATAGACGCGACGGTTAGCGCCTTGCGCACTTCCGGTTGAGTAACTACGACTGCGCGCCGGATGTTCGGATGGGGTCGCAGGGCTGCCAGCGACGGCGCGTCAGTTCGGTCCGTTGGACTTGCGATAGGGGCAGCGCGGCTTCGTGCAGTCGGCGTATAGATAGAGCGCGTGCTCGCTTATCGCGAAGCCGCGCTCCTTCGCGATCTTGTTTTGCCGCTTCTCGATCTCGGCGTCGTAGAACTCCTCGACACGACCGCATTGCATGCAGACCAGATGGTCGTGGTGCTTGCCTTCGTTCAGCTCGAACACCGCCTTGCCGGACTCGAAATGATGGCGCACCAGCAGACCGGCCTGCTCGAACTGCGTAAGCACGCGATAGACCGTGGCGAGGCCGATGTCGAGGCCCTCGCCGAGAAGCATCTTGTACACGTCCTCGGCCGTGAGATGACGGACCTTCGACGTCTCGAACAGGTTGATGATCTTGAGCCGCGGGACGGTAGCTTTGAGTCCCGCGCTCTTCAGATCATGCGATGTCGTCATGTGCGGTTCGTCGGCTCGCAGCTATCCATAGCTATAATAGCCATTTGCCTTGATGATTCCCATAGTGTTTCCTCATGTTTGTCAGCCGCGGTTGGCGATGCGCGCCCTGGTGCTCGCGCTCGCGATCTGTGCAACGACTGGGTGCGCGACCGCCGACCACTACGTGCCGTCGTGGCGAAGCTTCGGCGTGTACAAGATCGACGTCAATCAGGGTAATTACCTGTCGCAGGACATGGTCGACAAGCTCAAGGTCGGCATGACGCAGACGCAGGTGAAGCAGCTTCTGGGGACACCACTCGTCGCTTCGCCGTTCCGTCCCGACCGCTGGGATTATGTGTACGAGTACACGCGCCAGGGCCAGGTCATCGAGCATCGCAACTTTACCGTGTGGTTTACCGACGCGAAGGTCGCGCGATGGGAAGGCGACTCGATGCCCGAATCGGTCGTCGAGTTGAATCGCTCGGCCAGCGCCAAGGCCCTGCCCTCGAGCCAGCCCGCCGAGAGGGGGGCGTGGGATCGTATCCTTGACGTTTTTCGCAAGTAGGCGCGGCAACAACCTCGTGTCGATCGCATCGGCAGGGCGTTGCGCCCGCGGCGAGCGACGATGAGCGTGCGCGTGGCCGTCGCCGGCGCGAGCGGTCGCATGGGCGCGGCGCTCATCCAGGCGACGCTCGACGCCGACGACCTCGCACTCGCCGGCGCGCTGGACATCGCCACGAGCCCGGCGATTGGCGTCGATGCAGGTGAGCGTTGGGGCCGCGCCACGGGGGTCCGCGTGCAGGCCGACGTCGACCTTGTCGTGCGCGCGTGCGACGTGCTGGTCGATTTCACGCGACCGGCGGGAACGCTTCAATACCTGTCCGCGTGCGAGGCTGCAGGCACGGGCATCGTGATCGGCACGACCGGCTTCGACGATACGGGCAAGGCAGCGATCGCGCGCCACGCGGAGCGGATCCCGATCGTCTTCGCCGCGAACATGAGTGTCGGCGTGACGGTCCTCGTCGATCTGGTCGAGCAGGCCGCGCGACGACTCGGGTCTTCGTTCGACATCGAAATCGTCGAGATGCACCATCGTCACAAGATCGACGCCCCGTCGGGCACCGCGTTGCGGCTTGGCGAGGCCGCTGCCGCGGGCGCAGGCATCGATCTCGTCCGACAGGCGGTCTACGTCCGCGAAGGCGTCACCGGAGAACGGAAGACGGGAACGATCGGTTTCGCGACGTTGCGCGGCGGCGATGTCGTCGGCGAGCACACGGTCGTGTTTGCCGGAACCGGCGAGAGGCTCGAATTGACCCACCGGGCAACGTCGCGGCAGAACTTCGCCGCCGGTGCACTTCGCGCTGCGCGCTTCGTCGGGGGCCTGCGTCAGGCCGGCAGAACTGGCCTCTTCGACATGACGGACGTGCTCGGCATGGCCGAACGGCCGCCCGCACGATGACGTCCGACACGTCGGCACGCACACGGCCGCTCTTCGGGGCACAGCCGCGCGCGTTGCTCGCCGTGGCGGACGGCACCGTCTTCCATGGGCGCGCGATCGGCGCGAGCGGCCATGCGGTCGGCGAGGTTGTCTTCAACACGGCGATGACCGGCTACCAGGAGATCATCACGGACCCGTCCTATGCCGGGCAGATCGTGACGCTCACCTATCCGCACATCGGCAACGTCGGCGTGAATTCCGAGGACGCCGAATCGACGCGGGTGTTTGCCGCGGGACTCGTCGTGCGCGATGTCCCGGCAATCGCATCAAGCTGGCGACGCGCCGAGGATCTCGCGGGCTATTTGCGGCGTGCGAACGTCGTCGGCATCGCCGACATCGACACGCGCAAGCTCACGCGAATCCTGCGCGAGCGCGGAGCGCAGAACGGATGCATCGTTGCGGCGGAGACGCTGACGGATGCCGACGCCGCGAGCGCTGTCGCTCGCGCCCGAAAGGCGCCGACGATGAGCGGACTCGATCTCGCGCAGGTCGTATCGTGCACGAAGCCGTACGACTGGTCGTCGGGCGCCTGGGCGCTCGGCACCGGCTATCGCCCCGCGCCAGCGCCGAAGTTCCACGTCGTCGCCTGCGACTACGGCGTCAAGCACAACATCCTGCGCCTTTTGGCGGAGCGCGGGTGCAGGCTCACGGTCGTGCCCGCGCGTGCGTCGGCAAGCGACGTCGTGGCGCTCGCCCCCGACGGCGTGTTTCTGTCCAACGGTCCCGGCGATCCGGAACCGTGTGAATACGCGATCGCCGCGATTCGCGACATCGTCCATCGCGGGATTCCCACGTTTGGCATCTGCCTCGGTCACCAGCTGCTCGGGCTCGCATCCGGAGGTCGCACGGTCAAGATGAAGTTCGGCCATCACGGCGCGAATCATCCGGTACTCGACCAGGACACCGGGCATGTCGTCATCACGAGCCAGAACCACGGTTTTGCCGTGGATCGGGCGTCGTTGCCGCAGAACGTGCGCGTCACGCATGTCTCGCTCTTCGACGGCAGCTTGCAGGGATTGGCGCGCACCGATCGGCCGGCATTCAGTTTTCAGGGCCACCCCGAAGCGAGCCCCGGTCCGCACGATCTCGGCTATCTGTTCGACAAGTTCGTGCACATGATGGAGGCGAAGGGCTCCGCTCGTGCCTAAGCGCGCCGACCTGGGTTCGATCCTGATCATCGGCGCGGGTCCGATCATCATCGGACAGGCGTGCGAGTTCGACTACAGCGGTGCGCAGGCGTGCAAGGCGCTCCGTGAGGAGGGCTATCGCGTCATCCTCGTCAACTCGAATCCCGCGACTATCATGACCGACCCGGAGATGGCCGATGTCACCTACATCGAGCCGATCACCTGGCAGATGGTCTCGAAGATCATCGAGCACGAGCGTCCCGACGCGTTGCTGCCCACGATGGGCGGACAGACGGCGCTCAACTGTGCGCTCGACCTCGCGCGGGAAGGCGTGCTCACCAGATTCGACGTCGAGATGATCGGCGCGACGAAGAAAGCGATCGACAAGGCGGAGGACCGCGAGAAATTCAAGGCGGCGATGACCCGCATCGGACTCGGCTCCGCACGCTCGGGAATCGCCCATAACGTCGAGCAGGCGCTCGAAGTGCAGGCGCAGATCGGTTTCCCTGCGGTCATCCGGCCCTCGTTCACGCTCGGCGGCACCGGCGGCGGCATCGCGTACAACAAGGACGAGTTCGTCGAGATGTGCAAGCGCGGGCTCGACCTCTCGCCGACGCACGAGTTGCTGATCGAGGAATCGCTGCTGGGCTGGAAGGAATTCGAGATGGAGGTTGTCCGCGACCGCAAGGACAACTGCATCATCGTCTGCTCAATCGAGAACGTCGATCCGATGGGCGTGCATACGGGCGACTCGATCACTGTTGCGCCGGCGCAGACGCTCACGGACAAGGAATACCAGATCATGCGGGACGCATCGATCGCCGTGCTGCGCGAGGTCGGCGTCGATACGGGCGGATCGAACGTTCAGTTCGCGATCAATCCCGACGACGGGCGGATGATCGTCATCGAGATGAATCCGCGCGTGTCGAGGAGCTCCGCGCTCGCGTCCAAGGCGACCGGCTTTCCCATCGCGAAGATCGCGGCGAAGCTCGCAGTCGGCTATACGCTCGATGAGCTGCGCAACGACATCACGGGCAGCGAGCAGGGCCACTTCATGCCCGCGTCATTCGAGCCGGCAATCGACTATGTGGTGACGAAGGTGCCGCGCTTCGCGTTCGAGAAATTCAAGCAGGCGGACGATCGGCTTACCACGCAGATGAAATCGGTCGGCGAGGTAATGGCGATCGGCCGCACGTTCAAGGAATCGCTGCAGAAGGCGCTGCGCGGTCTCGAAGTCGGCGTCGACGGCTTCAACCTCAAAACGGTCGACCCCGACACGATTGCCGACGAGCTCGCGTATCCGCGCGGTGAGCGCTTGTGGTACGTGGCCGATGCGTTCGGCATCGGCATGAGCGTTGAGGAGCTGCACGGGTACACAAAGATCGACCGCTGGTTCCTCGCGCAGATCAAGGAAATCGTCGACCTCGAGCTCGAGGTGGAGAAGCGCACGCTCGAATCACTCGGCAAGGACGAGTTGCGCGAGCTGAAGCGCATGGGCTTTGCCGATCGTCGGCTCGCACACCTCTTCAAGACGACGGAGAAGGCGGTGCGCGAGCGTCGGCACGCGCTCGGCATTCGGCCGGTCTACAAGCGCGTCGACACCTGCGCGGCGGAGTTCGCTACGCGCACCGCCTACATGTATTCGACGTACGAGGACGAATGCGAAGCGGCGCCGACCGATCGAAAGAAGGTGATGGTGCTCGGCGGTGGACCCAACCGCATCGGCCAGGGGATCGAGTTCGACTACTGCTGCGTCCATGCAGCGATGGCCTTGCGGCAGGACGGATTCGAGACGATCATGGTCAACTGCAATCCGGAGACCGTCTCGACCGACTACGATACCTCCGATCGCCTGTATTTCGAGCCGCTGACCCTCGAGGACGTCCTCGAGATCGTTCACGTCGAGAAACCGTGGGGGGTGATCGTGCAATTCGGCGGGCAGACGCCGCTCAAGCTCGCACGCGATCTGGAGGCGAACGGCGTGCCGATCATCGGCACGACGCCCGACCGGATCGACATGGCGGAGGACCGCGAGCGATTCCAGCAGATGCTGCATCACGCGGGGCTGAGGCAGCCGCCCAACCGCACCGCGCGCACCGAGGCGGCGGCGATCGCCGCGGCGGAGGAGATCGGGTATCCGCTCGTCGTCCGACCGTCGTACGTCCTCGGCGGTCGCGCGATGGAGATCGTGCACGAGCCGCGGGACCTCGAACGCTACATGAAGGAAGCGGTGCGTGTCTCGAACGAAAGTCCGGTCCTGCTCGACCGCTTCCTGAACGATGCCATCGAGGTCGACGTTGACGCGGTGTCGGACGGGAAGGATGTCGTCATCGGCGGCATCATGGAGCACATCGAGCAGGCCGGCGTTCATTCGGGCGACTCGGCGTGCTCGCTGCCGGCCTACTCGCTGTCGCGGATACTCGAGGACGAGTTGCGTCGCCAGACCGTTTCCATGGCGCACGAGCTCTCCGTCGTTGGACTGATGAACGTGCAGTTCGCGATACGCAACGAAGAGGGACGCGGCGCCGTCGTTTACGTGCTCGAGGTCAACCCGCGCGCGTCACGCACGGTTCCGTTCGTGTCGAAGGCGACCGGACGGCCGCTCGCAAAGATCGCCGCGCGGTGCATGGTCGGCCAGACACTGAAGGCCCAGGGCGTCGTCAGGGAGATCGTGCCGCGCCATTTCTCCGTCAAGGAAGCGGTGTTCCCGTTCATCAAGTTCCCCGGCGTCGACACGATCCTGGGCCCGGAGATGAAGTCCACCGGCGAAGTGATGGGCATAGGCGAAACATTCGCGGAGGCGTTCCTGAAGAGCCAGCTCGCCGCGGGAGTCAAGCTGCCCGAGGTGGGCAACGTATTCATCAGCGTCCGCAACGCCGACAAGGCGCGCGTGATCGAGACGGCGCACAAGCTGAATGCGCTCGGGTACCGAATCGTAGCGACGCGGGGCACCGCGGCGGCCCTCGCTGCAGCTGGCGTGCCCGTAACCCCCATCAACAAGGTCGCCGAGGGCCGGCCGCACATCGTCGACATGATCGTCAACGACGAGATCGCGATGGTGGTCAACACCGTCGAGGAGAAGCGCTCGGCGATTCACGACAGCTACGCCATTCGTCGCGCAGCGCTCCACGATCAGGTGCCCACGTTCACGACGCTGGCGGGAGCGCGCGCAGCGGCAATGGGCATGGAACGTGTGCGCCACCTGGTTCCGTACTCGCTGCAGGGGTTGCACGCGTCGCTGACGTAAGACGCTGCACGGCTGCACCGCGCGCGACCCTTCACGTCGCTCCGGTAGGCCGCGAGCGCCTCGTGGCGCTTCGCCCGCCCATGTTCGACTGGCCTAAAGTGCCCCGAACGCGTAGAATATGGGGTGCCGGCCGGATGCGCTCACCGCTTCCGGTCGTTCGCTTTTTGGTGATACGGAAATGATCAAAGTACCGATGACGGTCGAGGGTGCGGAGCGCCTGCGAGCCGAACTGCAGCGCCTGAAAACGGTCGAGCGCCCCGCGATTGTCCAGGCCCTGTCCGATGCGCGCTCCCAGGGCGATCTTTCGGAGAACGCCGATTACGACGCGGCGAAGGAGCGGCAGGGTTTCATCGAGGGACGCATTTCGGAGCTCGAATCGAAACTCGCGCATGCGCAGATCATCGATCCTTCGGCGATCGAAGCGGACGGACGCGTTGTCTTCGGCTCGACGGTGGAAATCGAGGATCTCGGAAACGGCGAGCGCCAGTCCTACCAGATCGTGGGCGACGACGAGGCGGACATCAAGGCGAGCAAGATCTCCGTCAACTCGCCGATCGCGCGCGCGCTGATCGGCAAGAGCGAAGGTGACACTGCGGACGTCCAGGCCCCGGGGGGGATGCGCAGCTTCGAGGTCGTCGGCGTTCGCTACAGCTGAGTGGTTTGCAAGGGTGTCGCGAACACCGGCGTTCTGCCGGTGCACCACGACATATCCCGATGTCAGTGATTGTCGCGCGGAACGGCCGATCCTGATCGTCCGACCAGGAAATCGAGATCGGCACCGTGATTCGCCTGCAGCACGTGGTCGACGTAAAGCTTGACGTAGCCCCGCTCGCCATGTGAGGCAGGCGCGGTCCACGCGGCCCGCCGCCTCGCGAGCTTCCCATCGTCCACATGCAGATGCAGGCGACGCGCGGCGACGTCGAGCGTGATGCGATCGCCGTTCTGGACGAGCGCGAGCGGACCGCCCGCTGCAGCCTCCGGTGCCGTATGCAGCACGACCGTCCCGTATGCCGTCCCGGACATGCGGGCGTCCGAGATGCGCACGAGATCGGTGATGCCGCGCTTCAGGAGCTTCGGCGGCAGGGGCATGTTCCCGACTTCGGCCATGCCCGGATAACCCTTCGGCCCGCAGTATTTGAGGACCATCACGGAGTTCTCGTCGATGTCGAGCGCCTCGTCGTTGATGCGCGCGTGCAGGTCCTCGATCGATTCGAACACAACCGCCTTGCCGGTGTGCTGCATCAGGTTCGGCGACGCCGCCGACGGCTTGATGATGGCGCCATCGGGCGCGAGATTCCCGCGCAGCACCGCGATGCCGGCATCGCGCTTGAACGGTTCGTCGAACGTGCGCACGACGTCGGGCTTCCAGCAACGCGCATCCCGGTTGTTGTCGCCGATCGTCCGGCCGTTGACGGTCGGCGCGTCCACGTGCAGGAGTCCGTGCCGCGACAACTCGCGGATCACGACGGGGAGACCGCCGGCTTCGAAGAAGTCCTCCATCAGGTACTGCCCCGACGGCATGATGTCGACGAGGCAATGCACGTCGCGCCCAAGCCGGTCCCAGTCGTCGAGCGTGAGATCGATGCCAACGCGGCGCGCGATCGCGATCAGATGAACGACCGCGTTGGTCGAGCCGCCGATACCGGCGTTGACGCGGATCGCGTTTTCGAAGGCGTCCCGCGTGAGGATCTTCGACAGCACCGTATCGGAATGAACGAGCTCGACGATGCGGCGCCCGGCTTCGCGCGCGATCAGATTGCGACGCGCGTCCACCGCAGGAACGGCGGCGTTGCCCGGCATGCCGACGCCGAGCGCCTCGACCATGCACGCCATCGTCGACGCCGTCCCCATCGTCATGCAATGGCCGTGCGAGCGGTGCATGTCCGCCTCGGCCTCGTGGAACTCGGTGAGCGTGATCTGGCCCGACCGCAACTGCTCGCTCATCGAGATCACGTTGGTTCCGGAACCGATCGCCTTCCCGCAGTGAATCCCGCGCAGCATCGGGCCTCCCGACACGCCGATCGTCGGAATGTCGACGCTCGCCGCGCCCATCAGCAGCGAAGGCGTCGTCTTGTCGCACCCCATGAGCAGTACAACGCCATCGAGCGGATTCGCACGTATCGACTCCTCGACGTCCATCGACGCGAGATTGCGGTAGAGCATCGCCGTCGGCCGCATCATCACTTCGCCGAGCGACATCACCGGGAACTCGAGCGGAAAGCCACCCGCTTCCAACACGCCCCAGCGCACGTGCTCGGCGATGGTCCTGAAGTGCGAGTTGCAAGGCGTCAACTCCGACCAGGTGTTGCAGATGCCGATCACCGGCCGGCCGTCGAACTGGTCCTGCGGAAAGCCGCGGTTCTTGAGCCAGGACCGGTAATAAAAGCCCATCTTGTCCTGGCGCGCGAACCACGCCTCGCTGCGAAGTTTTCGTTCACTCATCGTGCTGTTCCCCAAGCGAATGCATACGGGGCGGATGCGGCCTGCCGATCAGCCACAGTAACAAGGAGTGCTGCTGCGGCGAGATCGATGCGAAGCGCGCCGGGCCGCGATGCCGCAGCGTGATTCAATCGCCGTCAGGGCGTGCGCCGGCGGCGACGCGATGCGGCCCGCGGAACACCGGCGGGCGCCTTGCGAGCGGTGCGTATCGCGTTCGAGGACGCATGTGCCGGTGTTCGCGCTCGCGCCTTGCCAGTGGGCGTTGTCGGGGGCGTACCGGCCGTGCGGCGCCGGCGCGGTGCGCCGCCCGGCGTTTGCCGAGCCGGCTCGCGCCGGGGACGCCCGGACCGCAACGCATCTTCGGTCTTCGGATCTGGACGCGCGCGCCACAGTACGAGCAGCTTGCCAATTTGCTGGACCGGCGCGCAATCGAGCGCGTGCGCGATGCGGCCGAGCATCGATTCCCGCTGCCGACGGTCGTCGTTGAAGACGCGCACCTTGATCAATTCATGCGCGGTGAGCGCGACGTCGATCTCGTGCAGGACCGAATCGGTCAAGCCCTGCTGACCGATCGACACCACCGGGTGGAGCGAATGCGCGCGCGCACGCAATTGGCGGCGAAACGACGGCAGCAGCGGTTCCATGCGCCGATTCTAACGCCCGTGCTCGATTCTCCTCGCGTCACGGCGGCGATCCGCTTCGCGCGACGCCTCCGGATGAACGTGGCAGCGTTGCAAGCCGCTAAGATGACGCATGCCGTCGCCGCTCAATCCGAAGCGCAAGAAACATCGCTTCGGCAAGTCATGGATGCATGAGCACCTGTCGGATCCGTACGTCAAGGAGGCGACGCGGCGCGGCTACCGCTCGCGCGCGGCATTCAAGCTGCTCGAACTCGACGAGCGCGATCATGTGCTCGAGCCCGGTCGCGCAGTGGTCGACCTTGGCGCAGCGCCGGGAAGCTGGTCGCAGGTGTTGCGGGAGCGGCTCGCCGGGAGATCGGTCATCGTCGCGATCGATCTGCTCCCGATGGAGCCCATCCCCGGCGTGCGGTTTGTCCAGGGCGACTTCGAGAGCGACGAAGGACTGACTGCGCTCGAAACAGCGCTTGCCGGCACGCCCGTCGATCTTGTGATCTCCGACATGTCGCCCAATCTGTCCGGCATCGATGTCGTCGACCAGGCACGAAGCATGCGGCTCGCCGAACTGGCGCTCGATTTCGCCTCCACGCATCTGCAACCGGGGGGCGATCTCGTGGTCAAGGTCTTTCAGGGAGCGGGCCTCCAAACGTATCAGCGCGCGGTTCAACGGGATTTCAGCAAGGTCTATCTGCGCAAGCCAAAGGCGTCTCGCGATCGCAGCCGCGAACATTATGTAGTGGCCAAAGGCCGGCGCGGCGCCGATTAGCATGTCGCTTTGGGGCGACAATCGGCGAAGTCGGTCGCGATTAGCAATTTGCAACAATTGTCGGAATGGGCAACCGCCTCGCGCGGTGGAATCCACGTAGAATGGCAGGCGGGGCCGCCTAACCTGCGCGCCGCGACGTTTCCCGGGAGGCCAGCCGGGCAAAATCCTGGCCCCAAGGAGCATGCGCTTGAACAATTTGCTGAAGAACATCGGGATCTGGCTCGTCATCGGTCTCGTCGTGCTGACGGTAGTCAAGCAGTTCGATTCGCGGCAGTCCGCGAAGGATTCCGTCGCCTATTCGGATTTCATGGAGTCGGCGCGCAGCGGGCGCGTCGAGTCCGCCACCGTCGAAGGCCGGTCCATTAAGTGGGTCTCGACCGACAAGAAGCGTTACGTCACGTACAGCCCGGGCGACATCTGGATGGTCGGCGACCTCGTCAAGTACGGCGTGAAGGTCGAAGCGCGTCCGGAGGAAGAGCAGAGCTTCCTGGCCCAGATCTTCATCTCCTGGTTCCCGATGCTGCTCCTGATCGGCGTGTGGATCTTCTTCATGCGCCAGATGCAGGGGGGCGGCAGGGGCGGCGCGTTCAGTTTCGGCAAGAGCAAGGCACGGATGCTCGACGAGTCGAACAACACGGTGACATTTGCGGACGTTGCCGGTTGTGACGAGGCGAAGGAGGAAGTCGCGGAACTCGTCGAGTTCCTGCGCGATCCGTCGAAATTCCAGAAGCTCGGCGGCCGGATTCCACGCGGCGTGCTGATGGTGGGATCGCCGGGGACTGGCAAGACGCTGCTTGCCAAGGCCATCGCCGGCGAAGCGAAGGTCCCGTTCTTCTCGATCTCGGGCTCCGATTTCGTCGAGATGTTCGTCGGCGTCGGCGCCGCTCGCGTGCGCGACATGTTCGAGCAGGCGAAGAAGAACGCGCCGTGCATCGTCTTCATCGATGAAATCGACGCCGTGGGCCGGCAGCGTGGCGCAGGCTTGGGCGGCGGAAACGACGAGCGCGAGCAGACGCTGAACCAGTTGCTGGTCGAGATGGATGGCTTCGAGGGAAGCGCCGGCGTCATCGTCATCGCGGCGACCAATCGGCCCGACGTGCTCGATCCCGCGTTGCTTCGCCCGGGTCGCTTCGATCGCCAGGTGGTCGTGCCGCTGCCTGATATCCGCGGTCGCGAGCAGATCCTGCTCGTGCACATGCGCAAGGTGCCGATGGCGCCGGACGTCAAGCCGGACATCATCGCGCGCGGCACGCCCGGATTTTCCGGGGCGGACCTCGCCAATCTCGTGAACGAGGCGGCGCTGTTTGCCGCGCGGGGCAACAAGCGGCTCGTCGACATGCTCGACTTCGAGCGCGCCAAGGACAAGATCATCATGGGTGCCGAGCGGCGCTCGATGGTGATGCCCGAGGAAGAGCGTCGCA
>JBKPOL010000352.1:0-8928 GCA_046733075.1 Pseudomonadota bacterium
GTGCCACGGTCGGCGCGGTGATGGAGCTCTACGACATGGGTGTCCTGACCAAGGAGCAGCTCGGGATCGAAGCTCCGTTCGGTTCAGCCAAGGCTCTTACTCATTTTGCGGAGATCACCGCTCGCGGCGAGGGCTTCGGCAAGGAGATCGCAGAGGGCTCGAAGCGTCTCACCGCCAAGTACGGCCATCCGGATCTGTCGATGAGCGTCAAAGGGCAGGAGTTCCCCGCTTACGACTCGCGCGGCATCCAGGGCATGGGGCTCGCGTACGCGACGGCGAACCGCGGCGCCTGCCACTTGCGCGGCTATACGGTGGCATCCGAGGTTCTAGGCATTCCGATGAAAACCGATCCGCTCGTCACCGAAGGCAAGGCGGGGCTCGTCAAGGCGTTCCAGGATGCCACTGCAGTTTTCGATTCAGCCGGCATCTGTCTCTTTACGAGCTTCGCTTGGACTCTCGCCGATGTGCAGCCGCAACTTGCTGCCGCCTGCACGGAGGAATTCACGCTGGACGAACTGGGCTTGATCGGCGAGCGAATCTGGAACATGGAGCGCGACTTCAACAACCGCGCCGGCTTCACGTCGAAGGACGACACGCTACCCAAGCGATTGCTGACCGAGCCCGCGAAGACCGGGCCGGCTCGAGGGCTCGTCAACGGCCTGGACAAGATGCTGCCCGAGTACTACCAGCTTCGCGGCTGGGACGACAAGGGAGAGCTCAAGCCGGAAACCCGCGCCCGTCTCAATTTGTGAGGCGACAAGAAGCGCGACGAATCGCGAATGGTTCGACCTGGGCGGTTCCTGGTGGACCGCCCTTTTTGCTCTTGAAGGGGCGCTTGTGAAGCACGTCATTCTCGGTAATGGACCCGCGGGTGTCATCGCGGCTGAAACAATTCGGAAGGTTCGCGCCGAAGACGACATCCTGTTGGTGTGCGACGAGCCGGGGCCGCCTTATTCGCGCATGGCGATTCCCTATCTGCTGATGGGCAACATCGGCGAGGAAGGGACTTATCTGCGCAAGGACAAGGATCATTTTGGGCGGCAACGCATTGAATTGCGTGCAGGGCGGGCGCGTGCGGTGGATACCGATGCGCGTCAAGTGCATCTCGATGATGGAACCGTTGTCCCGTTCGATCGTCTTCTGATCGCCACCGGTGCAACGCCCATTCGTCCACCGATTCGTGGCACCGATCTACCCGGGGTGCACCCGTGCTGGACGCTCGATGATGCACGCAAGATCATGGCGCTCGCCAAGCCGGCGGCACGCGTGCTGCAGATGGGCGCGGGCTTCATCGGCTGCATCATCATGGAAGCCATTGCCGCACGGCACGTGCAGCTGACCGTCGTGGAAATGGGCGACCGCATGGTGCCCCGCATGATGGGGGAAGGCGCCGGCGGCATGATCAAGCGCTGGGTTGAGAACAAGGGAATCACCGTCTACACCTCGACGCGTGTGGAAGCGATCCACGCGGGTTCACCGCTGACGGTCCGACTGTCGAACGGCGAGCAGTTGGAAGCGGATCTGGTCATATCCGCAACGGGGGTGCAGCCGAATATCGGTTTTCTCGAAAACTCCGGCATCCTGTGTCTTCAGGGTGTTCTGACCGACGAGCGCCTGCAAACGAACGTTGGCGGAATCTATGCGGCGGGTGATTGCGCGGAAGCGTTCGATGCGATCACCGGCAAGACGATCGTCAGTGCGATTCAACCGAATGCTGCCGATCAGGCGTACATCGCCGGAATGAACATGGCCGGGAAGCAAACACAGTTGCGCGGTGTTACGCAGATCAACGTGCTCGATACGCTCGGCCTCATCTCGACGTCTTTCGGACGATGGGAAGGGGTGCCCGACGGCGAGCATGCCGAGTTAACCGACCACGCCAACTTCCGTTACATTCGGCTCGAGTTCGAGGGCGACGTGCTGGTCGGTTCCAACACCGTCGGTCTGACGGAGCATGTCGGTGTTCTGCGCGGACTTACCCAATCGCGCATCAGGCTCGGCGCCTGGAAGGACCGTCTGATGCGCGACCCATTGCAGCTGCCTCAAGCGTACGTTTCCCGCGCGCAAGCGCAACAGGTACGGGGATTGAGCGTCGTGTGAGGATCGACGAAAACGATATCGTCCGCTCCAAGCGTGGCGGTGGCCGGTTTCCGGTAACGTAGGGCTGTGGAAATCACCCTCAAGCTATTCGCCACGCTTGGCGATTACCTTCCGCGCGAACTCGAAGGCAGGAAGCGCGTGTATAACCAGCTTGCGATCAACGTCCCCGAAGCGATGAGCGTGCAGGCGGTGATCGAGAAATTCAATGTGCCGCCCGCGCTGGCGCACCTCGTGTTGGTGAATGGCGTTTTCGTCCCGAGGAATGCGCGCGCTGCCCGGCTGTTGCATCCCGGAGACGAACTCGCCGTGTGGCCTCCTATCGCCGGCGGTTAGGCGACATGTCGGAGGTGTTTCAACTCCATCGCGAGATGGGCTGTACGTGCGCTGAATTCATGGCCTGGCTCCCGGGGGCCACCCGTCGGGCCCCCTTGGAGATCCGCGGGAAAGTGGTGACGATCGCGACCCACGGAGGACACATTCGCATCTCATTGGAACAGAAGCCGCCACGGCGCCTGGCACAGATTGAACTGCCCGTGCTTGGCGTCACCTTCTGTTTCCGCGGGCTCGACGAATCGGCCCGTGACGATTTCCTCGCTCACTTCGACTTGTACACGAGACGCGGCGGCGGCTAGCGCGGTGTTTCCGGACACGGGGTCCGCGAGATCGGCGTCGAGTGTGCCGATCGGGCCGAATGCTGGCAGGCATTCACTCACTCGGGCCGTCAGCAAAGCGCTGTCCTCCCTCGCGTTCGAAACTTTTTGTTTGGGCAGCGGATCTACGCTCGGAGATAACTTGGACCCGGGTCGCATGCAACCGCTGACCACTACGTCATGCATAGCGTCCGCGCGGCTTATTGCAAGCTGCTTAGCTGCCGGCGCCCTCCTTTGTACGTCTGCTAGCTACGGTCAATTTGGGCAAGCCCCGGCCGCGGATGGTCGCGTTCCTGAAAACGTGCAGCAAACTTCTGCGCCGGTTAATCCGGAGAGCCTATCGTGCAATGAGCTGAAGGGCCAGCTGAAGACTGCTGGAGAACTCAACATCCTGTCCGGACCGAGGGGCCGTTGGGGCGATACGTTCTACGGTCCGGCCGTTCCTCGGTGTCAGTTCTGGCAAATGCCGCAATTCACGTACGTGAGGGCGCGTGACGGCCTCTGCGGAGTCGGCTACATCTGCATCGAAAAGTACTCGCTCGACTAGAGCAGGATCCAGTCGGGAGCAGGATCCAGTCGGCACTTCCCAATCGCGAAGTCCACTCACCTCGCCTTTCGGCTCGACGCTACGGATGCGGCGACCAGTACCGTGGCGTCAAACGGCGTTGAGGGTGACATCGGCACCGGCCCGACCTGCGGCCGATCACCCACCCGGAACCTTGACCACCTTGACTTCGATCGCCGCGAAGTAGGCAGCGAGATTGTCGATGTCCTGATCGGTGAGCGTTGATGCGACCAGCTTCATCGGTTCGCTTTTCCGGTCGCCTGATTTGAACGCACGCAGCTGCGTCGCCAGATAGGCTTCGGTCTGTCCGGCGATGTTCGGCGCGTCGGGCACCTGAGAGACGCCGTCGAGGCCGTGACACGCCTGGCACGCGAGTGCCTTGCTGCGGCCCGCCTTGACGTCGCCAGCGTTCGCCGCACCCGCGGCGAACGCGAGGACGGTGATCCACGCGGCCGCGCGGATCACCGTGGTGCCGAAGCGACCGGACAGGACATCAAAGGCCGCGCAAAGTCACTTGCCGTCGTACCAGATCCGATAGAGCGCGCCGACGAGATCGTCGGAAACAAGGATCGAGCCGTCGTGGAGCTGTGCGACATCGACAGGTCGACCCAGGTAGTAGCCGTTGTCGTTCCATCCTTCCGCGAAGGGTTCCGACTTGCCTGCAACATGGCCGTCGGGCTTCAGGAACGTCACCATGAGGCGAGCGCCGACCGGCACCGTGCGGTTCCACGATCCGTGCTGCGTCGAGAAGATGGCGCCGCGATATTTCTCGGGGAACATCGTACCCGTATAGAACATGAGGCCGAGATCGGCCGCGTGGGCAACCTGCTCCACTTCGGGAAACACGACGCCGGCCGGTGGCGTTTCGTTCTTGTATTCGTTCGTGCGAACCCGACCGCCGCCATACCATGGAAAGCCGAAGTCGAGTCCGGCCTTCTCGATGCGATTCATCTCGCCCGGGGGTTGATCGTCGCCCATGCCGTCGACTTGGTTGTCGTTGGTCCACAGCGTGCGGTCCTTGGGATTGAAGTCCATGCCCACAGCATTGCGCAAACCGCGCGCATAGACTTCCCGGTTCTTGCCATCCCGATCCATCCGGATGATGCCGCCGATGCCGGCCCGGTTGTACAGGTCCAACTTCTCCTTCGGCGGCACGTTATAAGGCTGACCGAGCTGGATATAGAGCTTGTTATCGGGACCGACGCGGCACGGTCGCGCCGTATGGTTGTAGCTTTCCTCGTCCTTCGGTATCAGCTGGCCCTCGGGGACGATGGCGTTGGCGACGACGTCGGCGCTTTCATAGAAGAATTCCGCGGCCGGGTACTCGACGACGCGGTTCTGCTCGACGACGTAGAGAAATCCATCCTTGGAGAAGCACGGGCCGTTCGGAATTTTCTTGGGCAGCGTCGGCGCGAACTCCTTCACCTCGTCGCCGACGCCCCCGCGTGAGCGATCGGTCACCGCGTAAATCTTGCTCTTCCGGGTGCCGACGAACGTGACGATGCCCTGCGGACCGACGGCGATGTGTCGAGCGTCGGGGACGAGCGCGTAGAGCGCGATGTGGAAACCCGGCGGCAGTTTGACTTTGGTGAGGTTCTGGCGCACCTGATCGGCTTTCGGGCCGGTCTGCGCAATCGGCTGCCAATCGACGGCGATATTGGTGTGATGCATCGCACCGAGCGTTTCGAGCTCTGCGCCGAACGCGACGGCGGGCATGAGGGAGAGCGACAACAGCACGACGATTGTCTTTCGTTGCAGCTTCATCGAAGTTCTCCTGGCAAAGGTGCCCGCGCGTGCGTCAGGCGCCGGCAATGACGATCGGCGTATTGCGCGAGCACTCTAGTCCCGCCAACGACAAACAGCAACTCGAACGTCGGGCCGAGGATCGCCGTCCCGGGCTTTGACTCCATGCCCGGGTTCGGCGGCGAGGCGGGGATTGCGCTACCATTGCGGTAGCAAGGGCACCGAACCACCATCCCGAATTCCCAGGAGACTTCCATGACCGACATCGTCATTGCCGGTGCACTACGCACCGCGATCGGCAAGTTCGGGGGAACGCTGGCCAAGACGCCCGCACCCGAACTCGGCGCAACCGTCATTCGCGCATTGCTCGAGAGGACCGGCGTCAAGCCGGACGCGATTTCCGAGGTGATCCTGGGGCAGGTATTGACGGCGGGCAGCGGACAGAATCCGGCCCGGCAATCGTCGATTCGCGCGGGGCTTCCGCACGCGATTCCCGCTATGACGATCAACAAGGTGTGCGGCTCCGGACTGAAGGCGGTCATGCTTGCCGCGCAGGCGATCCGCTGCGGCGACGCCGACATCATCGTCGCCGGCGGGCAGGAGAACATGAGCGCGTCGCCGCACGTGCTTCCCGGTTCGCGCGACGGCTTCCGGATGGGAGATGCAAAGCTCGTCGACACGATGATCGTCGACGGCCTGTGGGACGTCTACAACCAGTACCACATGGGGACGACCGCGGAGAACGTCGCGAAGAAATACGAGATCTCGCGCGAGCAGCAGGACAAGTTCGCGGTGGCGAGCCAGAACAAGGCGGAGGCCGCGCAAAAGGCGGGACGCTTCAAGGACGAGATCGTCCCGGTGATGATCGCTCAGCGCAAGGGCGATCCCGTCGCCTTCGCGCAGGACGAGTTTCCCAAGGCGGGCACCACACTCGAATCCGTCGCCGGGCTGCGCCCGGCATTCGCCAAGGATGGAACCGTCACTGCCGCGAACGCATCCGGGTTGAACGACGGCGCCGCGGCGGTGCTCGTGATGACGGCTGAACGGGCGGCGGCTTTGGGGCTGAAGCCGCTTGCGCGCATCAAGGCGTTCGCATCGTCGGGTGTCGACCCGGCAATCATGGGCATGGGTCCGGTGCCGGCGTCCAGGCGCTGTCTCGAGAAAGCAGGGTGGACGCCCGCGCAACTCGACCTGATGGAGATCAACGAGGCGTTCGCTGCCCAGGCATGTGCCGTCAACAAGGAAATGGACTGGGACACGTCGAAGATCAACGTCAACGGCGGCGCCATCGCGCTCGGCCATCCGATCGGCGCCTCGGGCGCACGCGTGCTCGTCACGCTCTTGCACGAGATGCAACGGCGCGACGCGCACCGCGGTCTCGCCTCGCTCTGCATCGGAGGCGGCATGGGCGTGGCGCTGGCCGTTGAACGTTGACCCACTCATAACTCGAAGCGGAGGAACACGATCATGGCAACGACGCGTATCGCGCTTGTCACCGGTGGCATGGGGGGCCTAGGCGAAGCGATCTGCATGAAGCTGGCCGCGCTCGGCAACAGCGTCGTCACGACGCATTCGCCCGGCAACGCGAAGTCGGCGGAATGGCTGCAATCGATGAAGAGCCAGGGATTCTCGTTTCGCGCGTATCCGTGCGACGTCGCAAGCTTCGAGTCGGCCGCCGCGTGCGTGAAGCAGGTGGTCGGCGAACTCGGACCGATCGACGTGCTGGTCAACAACGCCGGCATCACGCGCGACATGACGTTCCGCAAGATGGACAAGGCGAACTGGGACGCGGTCGTGCAGACGAACCTCGACTCCTGCTTCAACATGACGAAGCAGGTATGCGACGGCATGGTCGACCGCGGCTGGGGTCGCATCATCAACATCTCCTCGGTGAACGGGCAGAAGGGCGCCTTCGGCCAGACGAACTACTCCGCGGCAAAGGCCGGGATGCACGGCTTCACGAAAGCGCTGGCGCTCGAAGTCGCGCGGAAGGGCGTCACGGTCAATACGATCTCGCCCGGCTACATCGGCACGAAGATGGTGATGGCGATTCCCAAGGATGTGCTGGACAGCAAGATCATTCCGCAGATTCCGATGGGCCGCCTCGGGAAGCCTGAAGAGGTCGCGGGCCTCGTCGCTTATCTCGCAAGCGATGAGGCGGCATTCCTGACCGGTGCAAACATCGCCATCAACGGCGGGCAGCACATGTTCTGAGCCTTGGCTCGACCGCATGGCCGCGAGGAATCGCGGCCGTCGTCCTGCAAGCATCAAGATACTGAATGCGCGCAACTGGCGAGAACACCGACGCTGCCCCGCAGTCCGCGACCAACGGCAGCGGTTCCACGACCTCCCCGCATCTGCGCACTTCGTTCACGACCCGCGCGCACGCGAGCAGGATTCGTCCGCCGCCTGCGACCGTCGTCCTCGCGGGGACCGTGCCCGACCCGCTCCTCAGCAGTCGCGCGCGCGGATGGCATGGGCTGACCGTCGAACTGCACAGCTTTCACCAGCTCGACACGGTCGTGCAGCCCGCAGATCACGTGATTTCGGTGCATCTTGCCGGTACCGTCAACCTCCAGCGAACGCGAAACGGCCGGACGAAGGTACGAAAGATGGCAACCGGCGATGTCGCGATCACGCCGGTCGGACCGGCGGTTCGCTGGGCACAATCTAGCCAGAGCCTGGTTATCCTGCTCCGGCTCGCGCGCGCTTATATTTCAAGGGTGGCGGGCGACGAATGTGCGCTCGACCCGGACCGATTCGAGCTCCGCGACGTCTTCGCGGCGCGCGACACGACGATCGAGGACGTCGCGCGAAGACTACTCGCGGCGCTCGAGCTCGAAGGCGCCGACAGCCTTCTTCACGTAGACACGCTCACGTGCGAGCTTGCCATCCACCTGCTCCGAAGCTACACCACGACGGGCGTGCGCGAGTGGCCAAAGTCGCGGTTGTCGCCGCACAAGCTCCGCCGGGCGATCGAGTTCATCGACGAGAATCTTGGTCGCCCGGTCACGCTTGCCGCCCTTGCCGAGGTGGTTGCGTTGAGCCCGGGTCACTTCGCGCACGCGTTTCGCGAGGCGACGGGCGTGGCGCCGCACCGGTACGTCGTGGAGCGGCGCGTCGAGCACGCGAAAGCGCTCTTGCGCCAATCCGATCTGCCGATCACCGAGATCGCCGACCGGATTGGATGCTCGAGTCACAGTCACTTCTCGGTGCTGTTCCATCGCGTGACGGGCCTGACGCCCCGCCAGTTCAGGGCGCTCGACTGACGCGCGAAGATGGCCTCCTAGTCGGCCTCGTCGCTCATTCGCCGGCACTCGTCGGCACAGCTTCTACACGCCGCTGCACATTCGCGGCAGTGGTCCATGGCATGGCGCTCGCACTCGTCGGCGCATGCTTCGCACACGTCGAGGCAGAACGCGCAGATGTCGGCGGCGAAGTCGCTTCCGCGCGCCATGTATGACGCGGCCAACAGGCAAACGCCTGCACAGTCGAGGTCGAGGCGGATGCACTCGCGCATGTCCGCGACGTTTTCCTCCTGCAGGCAGGCCGCCGCACAGTAGTTGCACGCGGCGGCGCACGCGTTACACTCATCGATGCACGCTTGATATTGCTCGGAATCCATTTGATTTCTCCTCCATCCGGTTGGATCGTCGATGCTACAACCCACGTGCCGCGGCTCCCCAAAGACAAATCCGCAGCGGCCAGGCTTACCGCCCGCGGCAGATCCTTCGTCGTTCAGCATCTGCAGCCGCGCAGCGAGCGGCGGCGGCGCACGCCCTTGCAAGCGCCGGTGCGAGCGTCGACGACGGGGCAGGCAATTCTCAGCGAGACGTGACGGTGATCGTGCCGGTCATCCCGGCCTGGTAG
>JBKPOL010000353.1:0-7768 GCA_046733075.1 Pseudomonadota bacterium
AAGATCGCCTTGCACGATGGCGGCGTGTACGGCGCCGTCTCGGGACCGCGGCTCGAGACGGCCGCCGAGATCGACCGCATGGAGCACGACGGCGCAACGATGGTCGGCATGACCGGCATGCCTGAGGCAGGACTCGCACGCGAGCTCGGCATCGACTACGCGTCCGTTTGCGTCGTCGTCAATCACGCGGCAGGACGGGGCGACAGCGTGGGACATGTGTCGATGGAAAAGATCGCCAACGTGCTCGAAAGCGCCATGGACCAGGTGCGCGCGCTGATCCAGCACATCGTGCCGCTCGTCCCCGCGGAGCCGCGTGCGGCGCCGCAATCACCTGTAACGATCGAACCCGAAGCGACGCCACATGATTCGTGACGTCTTGCGCATGGGCGATCCTCGACTGCTCGAACGGTCGCGGGAGGTTACGGACGTGGGCGCACCCGAGATCGCTGCGCTGCTGGCCGACATGCGCGATACGATGCGCGATCAAAACGGCGCCGGCCTCGCTGCCCCGCAGATCGGCGTTGGCTTGCGCGTCGTCATCTTCGGCGTCGAACGCAACCCGCGCTATCCCGACGTCGAGCCCGTGCCCTACACAGAGCTCATCAATCCCGTGCTCACCGACCTGTCAACGGACATGGAGGAGGGATGGGAAGGCTGCCTGTCCGTCCCCGGGCTGCGCGGCGTCGTGCCACGGCACGCGCGCCTGCGGTATCGGGGCTTCGATCCAGAGGGTAACGTCATCGATCGCGAAGCCGAGGGATTCCATGCGCGCGTCGTCCAGCACGAATGCGACCATCTCGACGGCATCCTCTATCCGATGCGCGTGCGCGATTTCACCCGCTTCGGCTTCACGGACATCCTTTTCCCCGGGCTTGCCGACAGCGACGATTGATTGGGCGTGCGCGTTGCGCCCATGGTGCCCCGTTGCGCGCGCCTGCCTATCGATTGCGCTCGCCATATGCGCCACCGCATGGTCGCAGGCAAGCCGCGGAGCAACGATCACCCGTCGATCTCGAGGGCGAAGTACGCACGATCGCTGAAGCAGTGCGCATCGCCAGGGACGAAGCAGTGCGCATCGCCAGGGACGACGATGTCGTCGAGACCTTCCGGGCGAATATCGCGGCGACGTGGCGGTGTAGTTGCAGAAGCGGCTGACGATCCCGCGGCGTGGGAGAGGCGCCGGTCCTGATCGCCAGCGGACGCAGTGCGGAAGGCAAGGCGACCTCGGTATTTCGCAACGGCGATTTCCTCGTCGAGAACGTCGCGTTCGAAGGTGCACGGGTTGCCGACCGAAACGGCGCGGGCATCCGCTTCGAGCGCGGCAAGCTCATCGTGCGGCGCTGTCGCTTCACCGATAACGAGAACGGCCTTCTTGGTGGGAACTTCCCCGACGGCGAGCTCGTGATCCAGGATAGCGAGTTCTCGCGCACGCCGCGCGATCGCGGATCGCTCAAGCATCTGCTGTACGTCGGCCGGATCGCGCGATTCACACTTACTGGCAGTCGCTTCCATCAAGGTTTCGAGGGCCATCTCGTCAAGTCGCGTGCACGTGAGAATCACGTCGCTTACAACCTTCATTACGACGACCCGGAAGGTATGGCGGAATAGGAACTCGACTTTCCCAACGGCGGGATTGTGCACGTCGTCGGCAACGTTATCGGTCAAAGGGCAACGACGACGAATCCGACTGTCGTGAGCTACGGTGCGGAAGGCGAGTTCTGGGAACGCAACGGCTCTACCTCGTCAACAACACGCTGTTGAGCGATCGCTCGGCGGGAGCGTGGTTCCCGCGTGTGTTCTCGGACCGCCTTCCCGGTGATACCGAAGTGGTCGCCGTTAACAACCTTACTGTCGGATGCGGCATCTTTACACTCGGCGTGCGGGGCCGCTTCGAGCGCAACTACCCGGTGCTCGCAACCGCGCTCGGGGATGTGGCCACACTGGACTTCCGGCTGGGTGCGCATTCGGTGCTCCGCGATGCCCGTACGACGCCTCCGGTTGTCGATGGTCGCTCGCTCGAACCCACCGCCGAGTTCAAGCTGCCTTTCGGGACGTTGCCGCTGGGATTGCATGACGGATGGGCACCCGGTGTGTTCTAGAACACCGATCCGCTGCGCTAGGGTCGACCGACCTCAGATCTTCAGCTGCTCGTACAGTGCCGTTTCGAGTCGAAGCATCGCCTGCTCGTCGTGCAGTCGCGCACCATCGATCAGGAATACGTCCTCGGCGCGCTCACCGAGGGTGTTGATGCGCGCACTCACGACGTTCACATTCGCCTGCGCGAGCACGTATGCGATCGTCGCGAGCAGACCGGGCCGATCCCCTGCGACAACCTCCAAGATGAAATGCGTACCCTTGTCGTCCGGAAAAATCTGTATTTCGGGGGTGAGCGGCATATGACGCAAGTGGCGCGGGATCCGTCCGCTGCTAGGCGGATCCAGCGGACCGGGCGTGGTCAGCACGCGCGTCAACTCGTACTCGATGAACTGGATTGTCTCGCGATAGGACGCGTTGGGATTCGTCGGGTCGTGGAGCGCAAACGTATCGAGCGCGTAGCCGTGGCGCGTCGTGTGAACCTTGGCATCGAGAATCGATAGACCCGCACGGCCGAAGAAACCGCACACACGCGCGAACAGCGCCTTCTGATCCGGCAGATAGATCAGCGCCTGCAACCCCGCGCCGTCGCGCGCAAGTCGCACCTTGACAACCGGCGCGGCTCCATCCGTCCGCCAATAAAGATGGCGCGCGTGCCATGCGATCTCGTCGGCCGTATGCCGTTGGAAATAGAGCGTGTCGAGCTCGCGCCACAAGCGGAGCTCGGCGTGATCCGGCACCGCGTACAGGCGCAGCAAACGGTGCGCTTCGCGCTGCCGCAGCGCGAGGCTGTCGTGGATCGTGCGTTCGCTCGCACCGATCGTGAGCGAAGCACGCGCCGCATGAAACAGGTCCTCGAGCAGCTTGCCCTTCCATGCATTCCAAACCTTCGGGCTCGTGCCACGGATATCCGCGACAGTCAGCAGGTAGAGCGCGATGAGCCGTCGTTCGCTGCCGACCTTGACCGCGAACGCGTCGACCACGGCGGGATCGGTGATGTCCTGTTTCTGCGCGGTCAGGGACATCGTCAGATGGTCGGCAACGAGCCACGCGACGAGCTCGGTGTCCTCCGCGGAGAGACCGTGCTGCTCGCAGAAGCGATGTGCATCACGCGCACCGAGCGCGGAATGGTCACCGCCGCGGCCCTTCGCAATATCGTGGAACAGCCCGGCGAAATACAGGACCTCCTTCCGCTCGAAATCCGCGATGAGCCGGGAGCAGAGCGGGTACTCGTGAGCGTGCTGCGATTCGGTGAAGCGCCGCAGGTTGCGAATCACCATCAAGATGTGCTCGTCCACGGTGTAAACGTGGAAGAGATCGTGCTGCATCTGCCCGATGATGGCGCCAAACGAGGGTAGGTAGTGACCGAGGATGCCGTAGAGATTCATCCTGCGCAGCTCGTGCGTCAGGCCGCGCGGTTCGCGGAAGATCTGCAGAAAGCGAGCGCGGTTGGCTGGATCCCGCCTGAACGCTGCGTCGATGCGACCTCGGTTGCGCCAGAGGGCGCGAAGCGTCTCGGCGCTCATGCCCCGAAGCTCCGGATGCCGCTGCAGGGTCAGGAACGCATCGAGCATTGCGCCGGGACGCGTTTCGAACAGATGAGGATCGCGTGCATCGAGCAATTCGTCGACGCGCTGGAAGTCCGCGTCGATGGGAATCGGCTGCGTGGCCGCCGGATAGAGTCGCGCGTGCAGGTTCTGAAGCAGGATCGTGTTGACTTGGCGCACCACCTTCGCGGCGCGGTAGTAGCGCTGCATCAGCTGCTCGGTCGCGAGCTTGGCCTTCGTGTCGACGAGCCCGAGCGCGCGCGCGAGCGCCCCCTGCAGGTCGAAGACCAGGCGATCTTCCCGTCGCTCGGCCAGGTAGTGCAGGCGGATGCGCAGCTCCGAGATCGAGCGTTCTTGCCGGGCGACGGCGCGCGCCTCGCCGAGCGTGATCAGGCCATTCACCGCCAGCTCATGCCAGGTGCGACCGACGCCCACGGCGCGGGCGATCCAGATGACGGACTGCAGGTCGCGGAGCCCGCCGGGACTTTCCTTGACATTCGGCTCCAGGTTGTAGGCGGCGTCGTGATACTTGAGATGCCGCTGCTGCTGCTCGAGCGCTTTGGCGTCGTAGAACGCAGGCACGTCGAGCGCACGATTCATAGCGAGATCGAAATTCTCATAGAGCCGGCGCGATCCCGTTATGAAACGCCGCTCGAGGATACTGGTTCTGATCGTCGCGTCCGAGATCATCTCGGTCTCGCATTCCGCAGGAGTGCGCACCGAATGACTGAGCTCGACACCGATGTCCCACAGCGATGATACGAGGCGCTCGATCGACTGCGTGCATGCGTCGTCCAAGGCTTGCGGCAGCAGGATCAGGATGTCGACGTCGGAGTGCGGGAACAACTCGCCGCGTCCGTAACCGCCCACGGCGACGAGGGTCGCGATCGCCGGAAGACCCGCCTCATCCGCGACGCTCCTGACGATCTCGTCCACCAGCCTCGCAAGTCCCCGCAGCAGCCGTCGCGGATCGGGGCGCGCAACGAATTCCGACCGGAGCCCCTCGCGGCGTTGGCGCAAGTGGGCGCGCCAGTGCGCGACCCGCGGTGCCGGCGCAGGTGGCGCGAGCGGACGATCCGGTGTGGAGACGAGATCCATCGCGATTCGCCGGCTTGGGCTCGGCCGTTACCGAGCAGCGCGGCTCGGTCAGCTTAGTGCGTTTCCGGCGGCGGTGCCGGCGTTGCGGCGGACTGCGTCATGATTTCGTAGCCGTGCTCGCTGACCAGCACCGTATGCTCCCACTGTGCGGATAGCGAATGGTCGGCCGTGACGATGGTCCAGCCGTCGGCGAGGCAGCGGATGCCCGAACGGCCCGCGTTGATCATCGGTTCGATGGTGAAGATCATGCCCGGTTGGAGCTTCAGCCCCGTTCCGGCACGACCGTAGTGCAGCACCTGCGGCTCCTCCTGAAACGCCTTGCCGATCCCGTGCCCGCAGAACTCGCGCACCACCGAGAACCCGTGCCCTTCCGCGTGCTTCTGGATCGTGGCGCCGATGTCACCGAGGTGCGCGCCGGGCCGAACGGCGCGGATGCCGCGCCACATCGCCTCGTACGTGATCTCGACGAGGCGTCGTGCTTGGATGGAGGGCTTCCCGATGAAGAACATGCGGCTCGTGTCGCCGTGATAACCATCCTTGATGACCGTCACGTCGATGTTGATGATGTCGCCGTCCTTCAGCTTCTTCTCGCTGGGAATGCCGTGACAGACGACATGATTGATCGACGTGCACAGCGACGCGGGGTAGGGCGTATGCCCGGGCGGTGCGTAATTGAGCGTCGCCGGAATCGTCTTCTGCACGTTGACCATGTAGTCGTGCGCAGCTCGATCGATCTCGCGCGTGGTCACACCGACGCCGACCAGAGGCGTCAGGTGGTCGAGCAGTTCGGCGGCGAGCCGGCCGGCTTCACGCATGCCCGCAATGTCCTCGTTGGATTTGAGCTGGACGGACATCACTCTCGCAGTAGTTCGTTGATCGACGTCTTGGCGCGTGTCTTCGCATCGACCTGCTTGACGATCACCGCGCAATAGAGGCTGTGGCTGCCATCGGACGCGGGGAGGCTGCCTGCGACAACCACGGAGCCCGCCGGCACGCGGCCGTAAGTGATCGTTCGCCCCGCGCGATCGTAGATCCGCGTGCTCTGCCCGATGAATACGCCCATCCCGAGGACGGCGTTCTCCTCGACGACCACGCCCTCGACGACCTCGGAGCGCGCGCCGATGAAGCAGTTGTCTTCAATAATGGTGGGGTTGGCTTGCAGCGGTTCAAGAACGCCACCGATGCCCACGCCCCCGGAAAGATGCACGTTGCGGCCGATCTGCGCGCACGATCCGACCGTTGCCCACGTATCGACCATCGTGCCCTCGCCCACGTACGCGCCGATGTTGACGTACGAAGGCATGAGCACGACGTTGCGGCCGATGTAGGCGCCCCGGCGGGCCACCGCAGGCGGAACGACGCGAATGCCGGCGTCGTTGAATGCCGCGTCATCGAAGGAGGCGAACTTGGTACGAACCTTGTCGTAGAAGCGGAATGGCGTGGCGGCGCCGGCCGCCCCCATCCCCTGGTTGTCGGCGAGCCGAAACGACAGCAGCACCGCCTTCTTGATCCATTGGTGCGTCGTCCACGCACCGTCGCGCTTTTCGGCGACGCGCAACTCGCCGCGGTCGAGTGCGTCGATCACATGCTCGACGGCGTCTCGAACGGCCGGCGAAGCGTTCGCCGGCGAAAGCAGGCTGCGTTGCTCCCACGCAGCCTCAATTGTCTGCTCCAAGCTCTGCATCGAACGCCCAAAGGGACGAATTTTACACGCCGCTACCCGATGGCCGGGCTCGCGGGACCAACGCGGCGCCACCCGCGATCATCCGCGCGGTTCTTCAGCTGTCCTGATCGGGATTGGATCTGACAAGCAGTATCCGATTGATTGCAACACGGTCCAGTCGACGATCGAATCCGACCCGAAGCAGCCGATCGAGCTAACCAGAAGCAGCCGATCGATTTTATCGAGAGCGCACGGTCAACCCATCAGATTTCGCCGCATCTAATGGACGTCGACGTGTTCCGCATAGGCGACAGCCTGCTCGAGTGTCATGGCGCTGCCTTCCCGCCACGCCGCCTCGAACGCCGTGTCCTGGGCGCAAGCTACGCGGGAAGCTTGAACGCGACATTTATAACGCGGTCGCTGGGCGGGTGTCAGCGGTAATCCGATTTCTGCTCGAAGACGTTCCGCTGCTCCCCACAAGCAGGCTGCCGGAACAGGCCGTTCCAATGCCAGCGCAAGGTGAGCAAGACTTTCCAGCGATTCTACGAGCCCACGCCGATCACCTAATTCCAGGCGCATCACCGCGCTCTCCGCATGCAATGCGTGCGCGGACGCAAGTGCGCCTTCTTCTGTAGCGACGTTTCCGAGGGCGCATAGGCAAGACGCGATGCCGGCCCGATCACCAAGCTCGCGGCAGATAACCAAGCTCTCTTCGAACCGCATGCGCGCGGACACATAGTCATCAAGCTCATACGCCACAACTCCCATGTTCGTTAGCGACGCTGTGATGCCGTTCTTGTCGCCCAATTGCCGTCGGATCGCGAGACTTTCCTCATACAACGCGCTTGCAGTCAGGTAGTCCGCCTGATCAGCAGCCGCAAGCCCGAGATCGGTGAGAGACGCAGCGACGCCTCTGTGGTCGCCGAGCTCACGGCGAATCTTCAGGCTGTGTTCGTACAACACTCGACCGCATTCATAGTCTCCCTTGATGCAGGCCAAGCTAGCTAAGACACCCAATGACACGCCCATGCCAGCTCGGTCACCGACTCTTTCCTGCACGGTCAGCGCGTCTTCGCATAGTGGGCGCGCAGCCATATAGTCGCCTTGCTCGAAAGGGAGAATCGCTGCACCTGACAAGGCCTTTGCTCTGATCGAATCTTCCCGCGCGCGCGTACGTGAAAGTACTTCGGAAAGACGACTGCGGCCTTCGGCGACATGGCCGTGGAGCAGCCAGAACCGCCACAATGCAGCGACCAGGCGCAATCCGCTGGCTTCGGTATTGTCGCTGCCGGCATGGTTTAACGCGGACGAGCAGCAGCGTGCGCGGTTCGAGATGACGTACAAGAGCATCGGTGACGGTTAACCC
>JBKPOL010000354.1:0-7384 GCA_046733075.1 Pseudomonadota bacterium
CCCCCCCCCCCCCCCCCCCCCCCCCCCCCCCCCCCCCCCCCCCCATTATAATCATCCGCCGACCACCGAGAACTACACCTAGGCAAGGTCGTCGGCAGCGTCAGATGTGTATAAGAGACAGAGGTTGTGCATCGTTTCCTGCGCGTGACCCCGCGCGCGACGATGCGCGATTGTCGCTAGACGCAGCGCGTCGTAATGCGCAGGTTGCGACATATGCACCTGCCGAACTCGACCAAGCCGCAGCGACATTGCGCCAGGCCGACGGCCTGGCGTCGAGCGGCGGGCGATACGACGCGGTGCATCAGCTCGCCGTACTGGCGAGACAGCGTGCCGTGGCGTCTCAAGACGTGGCCCGCCTATGTAGTGAGCAGGCGGCGCTCGTTTGCGCAGCGGACAGCAACCGATGCGCGCATTCAGGCCGACATGACCCGCGACAGGCGGAGGTGGCGCAAGTACAGGCAGCCGCATTCTGCCCACATTGCCTGCGCAGCCGACGGATCGGCGATTCCACAGGCACAAAGCAAGCTACCTATGGCCCTGATGTCGAAGCCGTACGTTTCCGCTCCGTCGTTTTCGTTTGTGGCTTTACCGGTTAGCGCCCGATGACTAAAGTGTGCGCGGAGTGGCGCACGCGGTTCTATGTGAACAACTGCCCGGAGCCTTTTCCAATGCCGGTACGCAAGGGGCTTCGTCTCCGCCCTATCTCACGGTATACGGACGCAGACATGGGTAGCGGTCATCAAAGAATGGGAAAGTTGGCATTCATCGTTGCGGTCGGACTCGCACCCGCATTCGCATGCGCGCATGCGATCGTGATGTCTGCGTCGCCGGCCGTCGATGCGCGTGTTCCGCCCGGGCCGCTTCGCATCCGGCTCGAGTTCAACAGCCGGATCGATCTCGACCGATCGCGGATTATGCTGCAAGGGCCCGATAATGCCGACCGACCGGTCGCACTGTCGCATGACGAGCCTGTCGGCACGCTTGCCGGATCGGCCAACCTGACGCTCACTGGACCGTGGAAGCTTCGCTGGCAGGTATTGTCGGCGGACGGCCACATCACGCGTGGCGAAATCCCATTTCGGGTCGACGACGCCAAGAGGTGAGCATTGCAGGCGTTCCTGGACGTCTTCGGGTTCATCACGGTCCTGCTGCGCGGACTCGATCTCGTTGCGCGCACGGTGCTGCTCGGCAGCGTGCTGTTCGCCCTCGTCGGGGTTCCGAGGGGCATCCTTCCGCTGCTTGCAACGGCGGGGATCGAAACAGCGGTTCGACGCACGATGATCTTGGCCGCGGCCGCGACCATCGCCATGAGCTTAGGCGCGACGCTGGTGAACGCGGCGATGCTCGAAGCGTCGCTCGATCTTCCGCTCGCCGATACTGCCGGCGCAGTCTTCGTCGCCGCGGGCGTCGCGCAGGCAGTGGCGGCCGGCGGAATAATCGTTCTCATGTTCGTGCGTTCGCGTAACGAAGCATGGAAAGTTGCCCTGGTTACCCTCGCCACAATAATTCTGCTTGCCGCGCTCGCGGACAGTCATGCGATCGCGCGCCTTTCCCGGTCCGCGTTGCTGTCGGCTGCGACGCTCGCGCATCAGGTCGGCGCCGCACTCTGGCTGGGCGGTTTGCCCTGTTTCCGCGCTGCGCTGCGGCGCGCGCCAGACGCGCAGACGGCGGCGGCCATGGGGCGGCGCTATTCGATGCTGGCGATCACCGGTGTCTCCATGATTCTCACTGGGGCGCTCGTATTCATTGCGTATTACATCGGATCTGCAGCAGGCGCGTACGGAACCGCATACGGTGCAATGGCGGTCACCAAGACGGCGTTCCTTGCAATATTGCTGCTGCTCGGCTTCAATAACTTTCGTACGTTCCGCAAGATGACGCCCGATGCCGACGCACCTTCGCGCGCACTGCGCTTCGTGGGCATTGAAATGGGCGTCGCGGCCACATTGCTCATGACGGCCGCATCGATGACGTCCGCTCCGCCGGCCGTAGACCTCGGCGACGATCGGGTGACCCTTGCCGAACTCGCCGCGCGATGGACGCCGATGCTTCCGCGCGTCACCAGTCCCGACCACGACAGTCTGGCGATTCCGGCGCTGCAAGGACAGCTCGATGCCGAGTGGCGAGCGCATGGCTCGACCATGGGTCCGTCCGCGTTCGTCCCCGGAGCTAGTGCGACCTCACGTCGGAATGCGTCCGACGTTGCATGGTCCGAATACAACCATCACTGGTCCGGTCTGCTCGTGCTGGCGATCGGCATCGCCGCGCTACTTGCGCGAAGCGGTCGTGCGTCATGGTCGCGCCACTGGCCGATGCTGTTTGCGGGCATCGCCATGCTGCTTCTGCTCCGAGGAGATCCTGAAGTGTGGCCCTTGGGCACGATCGGCTTGATCGAAAGCTTGAAGGATCCGGAAGTTCTGCAGCACCGGCTCTTTGCGCTTCTCGCGATCGCTTTTGCGATCTTCGAATGGCGCGTTCAGACGGGACGCGCCGTCTCCTTGCGCGCGCAACGCGTGTTTCCGTTGCTCGTCGCAGTCGGCGCGACGCTATTGGTCACCCACTCGCATGCGCTCGGCAACGTCAAGGAGGAGGTTCTAACCGAGACGACACATCTGCCGATCGCCGTGCTCGGCGTGGTCGCCGGCTGGTCCCGCTGGCTCGAGCTCGATGCCCCTGACGCCGTCGACGGGCGCATCGCCGCGTGGCTGTGGCCGACCTGCTTCGTTCTGATCGGGCTGCTTCTGCTCAACTATCGGGAAGCGTAAAAGAACATCGGCGCGCATGATTGCGCCCACGGGGAGAGGTGTCTTGTACGACGACATCGACGTCAGGCGGCTGATCCGAACGGTTCCCGATTTTCCAAAACCGGGCGTCCAGTTTCGCGACATCACCACGCTGCTCAAGGATGCGCGCGGATTCCGGGTGGTCATCGACAGGATGGCAGGCGCTTATCGCGGCATCAGGGTCGACAAAGTCGCGGCGATCGAGTCGCGCGGTTTCCTGATCGGCGCGGCGCTCGCGTACGCGCTTGATGCGGGTCTCGTGCCCATCCGCAAACAGGGCAAGCTGCCGGCGGAGAACTTCGGACAGGATTACGACCTCGAATACGGTGCGGACCGGCTTGAAGTGCACCGCGACGCGATCGAGCGCGGTGAGCGTCTCCTGCTCGTCGATGACCTCATTGCGACCGGGGGCACGGCGGAAGCGGCGCTGTCGCTGATCGACCTCGCAGAGGCTTCGGCCGTTGGATGCGCGTTCGTGATCGACTTACCTGATCTTGGCGGTCGCGCACGGCTCGAGCGGCGCGGCCATCGGGTGCTCGCGCTCTGCGAGTTTGCAGGCCACTGACGCGGCCGCTCAGCCGCAGAACGCCGCTGCGCTAGACTCGATTGCGTCGACTTTCACTCCTGACTTCCCATGCCCGACCCATGGCCCCGTCGCCGCTTCGTATTCGCGTGCTCGGCGTTGTCGTTGCTGCTGTTGCATCCGGGATCCGGGCTTGCACAAGATGCGGATCCCGCCGCCACTCGCATTCGCACGTTCTATGACGCGCTGCTCGGCGTGATGAAGGATGCCGAGCGCCTCGGCGTGCGCGGCCGCTATGACCGCCTCGCACCCGTCATCCGCGCGACTTTCGATCTTGCCGCCATGACCCGCATCGCCGTCGGGCAGGACTGGAACTCGATCCCGCCCGATCAGCAGGCGATGCTCGTCGATGCGTTCAGCCGGATGACGATCGCGACGTACGCGAGCCGCTTCGATGGCTACTCTGGGGAGCGCTTCGAGGTCGAGCCTCAAACGGAAACGCGCAACACGGGCCGGATCGTACGTACGCGCCTCGTTCCTTCCTCGGGTGTCCCGATCACGCTCGACTACCTGATGCGCGGGTCGGGCAACGAATGGAAGGTCGTCGATGTGTATCTGGTCGGCATGATCAGCGAGCTCGCCACGCGCCGTTCCGAGTTCCTGGCGATTCTGCGTTCCGGCGGTCCATCAGCGCTCATCCAGCAGTTGCACGAGCAGGCGGATCGATCTCTTGGCGGGCAGAGTCCATCGAAGTGATGAAGGCTGCAGATACCGCGGGCTCCTTAGGGCTGGGCTTCGGGGTCGACCAGCTCTTCCGGAACCGATTTCTCCCCGCGCGCCTCGCGGAGCACCGCCTGGCGGTACTGGCGAAAGATGCTGCGGAAATGGGTATAGGGATCGAGCGCGCTCCGTCTCATCTCCTCGATAGTCTCGAGATTTCGCGCCCGCAGATCGATGCCGCCTGCGATTTCTACGCCGATGTCGACCGTCCATGGATCGCGTCCGTTGAAGAGGGCGGTCGGCGACGGCGTCACGAGATCCACGCCGAGGCCCACAGCATCCCGCACGTTCGACGGGCCGAAGAAGAGCAACATCAGAAACGGTCCGTCGTCGATGCCCCAGACATAGAGCGTTTGCCCGAAATCCCCGCTCTGTCGCCGCAGGCCGGCGTCGGTTGCCGCGTCGAAGAATCCCAGGGCGCCGGCCGTCATGTTGAGAAAGAAGCGCCCGAACGTGGTGGCGGCAGCATCGCCGCGCCCTTGCAACATGTCGTTGATGAAAATGCGCGGCTCTGCCAAGTTGTCGACGAACGAGCGGATCCGATCGCGGGCGAAGGCGGGAATGAAGTCGCGGTAGGTGCGCGCGATCGGCTCGATGACTGCGTGGTCGAGCTTCGTGTTGACATCGAACACGAAGCGATTGACCGGCTCCAGCGGGTCGTCGCCGCCGCTCGTTGGCTCGCTGCCAACGGTAGCGCAGCCGGCGAGCGCAATCCACGCCGCAAACGCGACCGGATGGCGACCGAGCGTGAAGGCGCTACGTGCTTGGTGAGGGGTTGATGCCAAGTTGGTCCGATTCTATGGGTTTGATCTGCATCGCATTGGCGGTGATCGGCTGCATTTACGCGCTCGTCGCCGCGGCGCTCATGCCTCGATTTCGCAGCGCCTCCAAGGCTCGCGCCGCCGCACGACCAGGTGTGACCATCCTCAAGCCGCTCCGCGGGGCGGAGCCGTCGCTTGCCGACAACCTTCGCTCATTCTGTGTTCAGCGATACGACAGCCCGGTACAGCTGTTGTTCGGCGTTGAAGACGAAAGCGATCCGGCGGCCGCGATCGTGCGCACGCTGGCGGTCGAGTATCGGTTGCGCGACATTGCGCTGATCACGGGCAGTGTTTTTTCGAGTGCCAATCCCAAAGTCGGGACACTGATGGCGCTCGAGCCGCGCATCCGTCACAACGTTGTTATCGTCGCAGATAGCGATATCGCCGTTCCGCCCGATTACCTCGAGCAGATCGTCTCAGCGCTGCACGAGCCGGGCGTGGGACTCGTCACGTGCCTTTATCGTGGGGAGCCGGGCGCAGGTGTCTGGGGCGAGCTTGCCGCGATGGCGATCGACCACTATTTCCTGCCCAGCGTCATCGTCGGCGTCCGGTTAGGCCTTGCACGCCCGTGCTTCGGTTCGACGATCGCCTTGCGACGCGATACGCTCGCGGCCATCGGCGGATTTGGCGCGTTTGCCGACCATCTCGCCGACGATCATGCGATCGGCGAAGCAGTGCGCGCCACGGGGATGCGCGTAACGGTTCCCGATTTCGTTGTCGCGCATAGATGTTCCGAGCGGACGGCGCGCGAGCTCGTGAGCCATGAGCTCCGCTGGGCGCGGACCATCCGGGCGCTCAGTCCCGTTGGTTATGCCGCGTCGGTCATCACCTATCCGTTGCCTTTCGCGCTGGCAGGTTATGCGCTGCTGAATGCCAGCGCCGCGGCAGGCGCGATCCTGGTCGCCACGCTCGCCTGTCGGCTTGTTCTGGCGCTGCGCGTCGATCATACTTTGGGCGTGGCCTTCACGCGCTGGTGGCTCGGCCCGGTTCGCGATCTAATTTCGTTTGCGATCTTTGGGGCCAGCTTTTTTGTGCGGACCGTCACGTGGCGCGGCCGGCGCTATCGGGTGCGGGCCGATGCGACCGTTGCGGCCCTTTAAGTTTCCGAGAATCCATGATGCGAACGCTGTTCCTGCAGTCGCCTTCTTTCGATGGCTTCGACGGCGGTGCCGGCTCGCGCTTCCAGGCCCGGCGAGAGATCCGCTCGTTCTGGTATCCCAACTGGCTTGCGCAACCAGCCGCGCTCGTGCCGAACAGCAAGCTCGTCGACGGTCCTCCGCACGGACTGCGTCGCGACGAAGTCGCTCGCACGGCACGCGAGTACGACCTCGCGGTCGTGCATACGTCGTCGCCGTCGTTCGCGTCCGATGTCAAGATGATCGAGGCGCTGAAGGCGGTCAATCCCGATCTGAAGGCTGGAATGATCGGCGCGAAGGTCGCCGTCGATCCGAGTGGAAGCTTGAGCGCGTCGTCGCTGATCGACTTCGTCACTGGCAATGAATTCGACTTCACGATCAAGGAAGTCGCCGAGGGCCGCGACTTCAGCAGCATCGTGGGGCTGTCGTATCGCGACGCGAATGGTCGCATCGTGCACAACCCGCCGCGGCCGATCCTCGAGAACATGGACGCGCTGCCGTTCGTGACGCCCGTCTACAAGCGCGACCTGACGATCGAGCGATACTTCATCGGCTACCTGAAGCATCCGTACATGTCGCTGTATACGGGGCGGGGCTGCAAGTCGCGCTGCACCTTCTGCCTTTGGCCGCAGACGGTCGGCGGGCATCGTTACCGCACACGAAGCGTCGGCCATGTCATTGAGGAAATGGCGTGGGCGCAGAAGGCGTTCCCCCAGGTGAAGGAGTTCTTCTTCGACGACGACACGTTCACCGACGACCTGCCGCACGCGGAGGCAATCGCGCGCGGGCTCGGCAAGCTCGGGATCACCTGGTCCTGCACTGCGAAGGCGAACGTGCCGCGCGAATCGCTCAAGGTGTTGCGCGACAACGGACTGCGGCTGATGCTCGTCGGCTACGAGACCGGCAACCAGCAGATCCTGTTCAATATCAAGAAAGGCATGCGCGTCGAATTCGCGCGCCGCTTCACCAAAGACTGCCATGAGCTCGGGATCAAGATCCATGGCACGTTCATCCTCGGCCTGCCCGGCGAGACGAAGGAGACGATCGAGGAAACAATCCGCTTCGCCACGGAGATCAATCCGCACACGATCCAGGTCTCGCTCGCCGCACCATATCCCGGCACGTACCTCTACAAGCAGGCGCTCGAGAAAGGCTGGCTCGACAAGGCGAACGCCGAGCTGGTCGACGCGCACGGCGTGCAAATCGCGCCGCTCCACTATCCGCACCTTTCGCATACCGAGATCTTCGACTCCGTGGAGACGTTCTACCGGCGCTTCTATTTCCGCCGGTCGAAGATCACGTCGATCGTCGGCGAAATGGTGAGGAGCCCGCAGATGATGA
>JBKPOL010000355.1:0-3380 GCA_046733075.1 Pseudomonadota bacterium
GGTCGTCCTCGTCGACGAAGAGGATCGCGAGAACGAGGGCGACCTTGTGCTCGCCGCCGATTGCGTGTCGGCGGAAGCGATCAACTTCATGGCGCGCTTCGGCCGCGGTCTCGTGTGCATGCCCATCACCGAGGCACGCGCGCGCCAGTTGAATCTCGCGCCGATGACGCCGGTCAATCGCTCCGTGCATGGCACGAACTTCACGGTGTCGATCGAAGCGGCGCATGGCGTGACCACCGGCATTTCAGCTGCTGATCGCGCCCACACGATTCGCGTCGCCGCCGCGCCCAAGGCGTCGCCGGACGACATCGTCCAGCCTGGCCACGTGTTCCCGCTGATCGCGCAGCCCGGCGGCGTTCTCGCGCGCGCCGGCCACACCGAGGCATGCTGCGACCTCGCGGCGCTTGCCGGCCATTCGTCGTCCGCCGTGCTCTGCGAGATCATGAATGACGACGGCACGATGGCGCGCCTTCCGGATCTCGAGGTGTTCGCGCAACGCCATTCGCTGAAGATCGGATCCATCGTCGACCTGATCCATCACCGCAGCCGGACCGAGCGGCTGATCGAGCGCGTCGCAGAACGTCCGCTCATGACCTCCGTCGGCGCATTCCGCCTCGTCGTTTATCGCGACAAGCTGTCCGATGCGACGCATCTCGCGCTGACGCGCGGGCCGATCTCTCCGGACACGGAAACGCTGGTGCGCGTGCACGAACCGCTCTCCGTGATGGACCTGCTCGATGCGGAAAGCGAATCGCATTCGTGGAGCGTTCTCGAAGCCCAGCGCGCCATCGCTGCGGCCGGGCGAGGGGTGATCGTGCTTCTGCATCGCACCGAGAGTGCCCAGGAGTTGCGACGCCGGGCCATCGCGGGCGAGGCGCCCGCGGGAGCGAAGATGGATTTGCGCAACTACGGCATCGGTGCGCAGATCCTGCGTGACCTGCATGTCGGCAAGATGCGGTTGCTCGCGCGGCAACGGAAGATGCCGAGCATGGCTGGCTTCAATCTGGAAGTGACGGGCTACGACGAAGTGCCGCCCGCACGGGCGGCGTCATGAACCGGCCACTTTCGTCCAGGTCGGCGGCGGTCGACCGGCCGATCGGCGCGCCCGTCGATCGCCCCTAGAGCATGGCAATCCGTCGCATCCAGGCCTCGTCGGAAGCGGCCGCGCGCAGCGTGGCCATCGTGTGCTCCCGGTTCAATCCGGACATTGGCAAGGGCCTTCTCGCAGGCGCAATGCGGGCGCTGAAGGAGGCGCGCGTGAGCGAGGACCGCATTACGGTGGTCACCGTTCCCGGCGCACTCGAAACGCCGCTCGCGCTGCAACGACTCGCGCAAAGCGAACGCTTCCATGCACTCGTTGCGCTCGGCGCCGTCATACGCGGCGACACGTACCACTTCGACATCGTCGCGAACGAGTCCGCCTCAGGCATCACGAGCGTCGCGCTGGAGTTCGGCATCCCGATAGGCAACGGCATCCTGACTTGCGACAACGATGCGCAGGCCTTGGCGCGGATGGATGCCAAAGGCTACGAAGCAGCGATGGCGGCCCTCGAGCTCGCCAATCTCATCGACGCGATCGACGCACGATGAGCTCAGGTTCATGAGTGCCGTCACGCCGCGCAGGCGCGCGCGCGAGCTCGTCCTGCAAGGCCTTTACGAGCGACAACTCTCCGGCGGCGCGGATGATTCGATCGCCGCCGCGCTGACGTCAAGTCCGGGCCACGCGCGCGCCGACGTCGATTATTTCAGCGAGCTGTGGCGGGGCGTCAGCAGCGAGTACGACGCGCTGCTGCAGACGGTCGCGCCGAAGGTCGATCGTCGCATGAAGGACCTCGCACCGATCGAGCGTGCGCTGCTCGTCATCGGCACGTGGGAATTGAAGCACCGCCCGGACATTCCTTATCGGGTCGTCATCGACGAAGCCGTCGAGCTCGCCAAGTCGTACGGAGGCACCGACGGTCACAAGTTCGTCAACGGCGTGCTCGACAAGCTCGCACCCGAATTGCGGACCAGCGAGGCTCGCGCGCCGAAGCATGAATGAGTTCGAGCTGATCGACCGCTATTTTCGTCGGGCTCCGCGCAATGGGGACGTGCGGGTCGGCATCGGCGACGACGGCGCGGTGATCGCGCCGACGCCGGGAATGGAATACGTGCTGACCGTGGACATGCTCGTCGAGGGGCGTCACTTCACTGCTGGATGCGATGCACGGGCGCTCGGGCACAAGACGCTCGCCGTGAACCTGTCTGATCTTGCGGCAATGGGGGCGCTGCCACGCTTCGTGCTACTTGCTGGGGCGTTGCCAGCGCCCGATACCGCGTGGCTCGCTTCGTTCATGCAAGGGTTCGATGCGCTGGCTGCCGAGTACGACGTCGAGCTGATCGGCGGCGACACGACGCGCGGTCCCCGTTCGCTTTGCGTCACGGCCATCGGCGAGCTGCCGGCCGGCAGCGCGTTGACGCGCGGTGGCGCAAACCCCGGCGATGACATCTATGTGTCGGGCTGGCTCGGCGATGCCGCACTGGCGCTCGCCGCGTCGACCGGTCGCACGAAGCTCGACGGCGCGCGGCGCGCCACGCTCGAGAAGCGGCTCCACGAGCCACAACCGCGCGTCGCGCTTGGCGTCGCGCTGCGTGGCATCGCGTCATCGGCACTTGATGTGTCCGACGGATTGACGGGCGATCTCGGACACATCCTCGAAGCTTCTCGCGTCGGCGCGTCCGTGGACCTTGGCGCAATCCCTTGCGCGGACGCGTTGCGCATGAAGCTCGGCGGTCCCGAGCGCGAGCTGGCGCTTGGGTTGCTATTGGCCGGCGGCGACGATTACGAATTGTGTTTCACCGCATCGCCCGCCATGCGCGAGCGGATCGCGGGCATTGGCAACGCGCTGGGGCTGCCACTGACGCCGATCGGCTCGATCACCGTCGATTCAACGCTCGTGATCACGACCGAGGACGGCAGTCCGCTCGCCGCGTTGCCTGCTGCGTTCGATCATTTTCACTAGCCGCATGCAGCGGCAGGCAGCTCGTTGTCGACCGGTCGCAAATGCCCATCGTCGCTCCATCGCCCGCCTTCCTGATCGCGCATCCCGCGCATTTCATCGCGCTGGGGTTCGGCGCCGGTCTCGCCCCGGTCATGCCTGGAACGGCCGGCACGCTCGTCGCGTTGCCGATCGCTTGGGCGTTGCGTGCATACGGCGGCGACCTTGCCTGGATCGTCGTGGTCGCCCTGCTCGTTGGCGCAGGGATCTGGGCCGCGCAGGTGACCGGTCGCAACCTCGGCGCGCCCGACCATGGCGCGATCGTGATCGACGAGGTCGCCGCGTTCCTCCTCGTGCTGTTCTTTGCACGCGAGCCCGCGCAGCAGGCGATCGCTTTCCTGC
>JBKPOL010000356.1:0-4276 GCA_046733075.1 Pseudomonadota bacterium
GTCGTAGAGCGTCAGCTCGCGGCGCTGGTTGCGGCACTTGGCAAGGACATGGCGCAGATCGTCCTCGCCTATGAACCGGTGTGGGCGATCGGGACCGGGCGCACGGCGGCGCCTGCCGATGCCCAGCGCGTGCACGAGGCGTTGCGGACGCAGCTGTCAGCGGCGGGCGCGAGCGCGGTGAGCATTCTCTATGGAGGCAGCGTCAAGGCTTCCAACGCCGTGGCGCTCTTTGGCATGCCGGACATCGACGGTGCATTGGTAGGTGGAGCGTCCCTCGATGCAGATGAATTTTTGGCGATCGCACGTGCCTAAAGCGGGCACCGCGCGTGGAGAAAGAAGCGAATGAACATGGTTGAATCGGCGGTTCTCGTCCTGCATGTGCTGACGGCGCTCGCCGTATGCGGGTTCGTCCTGCTCCAGCACGGTAAGGGCGCGGACATGGGCGCGGCGTTCGGAAGCGGGTCGTCCGGCAGCTTGTTCGGCGCAGCCGGCTCCGCGAACTTCCTGTCCCGTACGACCGCGATTCTCGCCACCGTGTTCTTCGTGACCAGCGTTGCGCTGACGTATTTCGGGTCCCAGCACAGCGGGCCTCAGGGCGTCATGGAAAAGGGTGTCATGGAGAAGGGGGTGACGGACCGCGTTGTGCCGCCAAAGCCGAGCGACGTACCGCAGCCTGCGCCGTCGAGCGGTGCGGTGCCTGCTCCGGCCGGCAATGGCGCGTCGCCCGCGGACGTGCCGAAGTAGGATCGGGAATCAGGTGCGGCGCGGACGGCTCATACCCGTCCTCGGACACCGATACCTGAGGTTTGCCAAGCCGACGTGGTGAAATTGGTAGACACGCTGTCTTGAGGGGGCAGTGGCGAAAGCCGTGGGAGTTCGAGTCTCCCCGTCGGCACCAGTACCAGGCATTGGGTATCAAGCATCAGAACGTGGCGTGCGCTCCGCGGTCAGACTGGCGTCCGCGATGTTTTCGCTTCAGCAATCGAGATGAATACGCGGCCCATTTCGTCCAGTCCCTGATCCCCGATACCGACAAAGATGCTCGAGCAATACTTTCCCGTTCTCCTGTTCATGCTGTTCGGTCTCGGCCTCGGCGGCCTCCTGCTGGGTGTGGGCAGGTTCGTGTCGCCGAATCGTCCCGACCCGGAAAAGCTTTCGCCGTACGAATGCGGCTTCGAGGCGTTCGAGGATGCGCGGATGAAGTTCGACGTTCGCTACTACCTGGTCGCGATCCTGTTCATCCTGTTCGATCTCGAGATCGCATTCCTTTTTCCGTGGGCCGTCGTGCTGCAGGACATCGGTTTTTTCGGCTTCGCCGCCATGATGCTGTTCTTGCTAATCCTCGTCGTCGGCTTCATATACGAGTGGAAGCGGGGGGCGCTCGAATGGGAATGAGCGGCAGCCACACTCGGGATGCGTTGAACTGATGGCAATCGAAGGCGTACTGGAAAAGGGTTTCGTCACGACGTCGCTCGACAGCGTGATCAACTGGGCCCGCAACGGGTCCATGTGGCCCCTGACGTTCGGGCTCGCGTGCTGCGCGGTCGAGATGATGCACGCGGGCGCTGCGCGCTACGATCTCGACCGATTCGGGGTGGTATTCCGGCCGAGTCCCCGGCAATCGGACGTGATGATCGTGGCGGGCACGCTGTGCAACAAGATGGCGCCCGCGCTGCGCAAGGTCTACGACCAGATGGCCGAGCCGCGCTGGGTCATCTCGATGGGGTCGTGCGCGAACGGCGGCGGGTACTACCATTATTCCTACTCCGTCGTGCGCGGGTGTGACCGCATCGTCCCGGTCGACATCTACGTGCCCGGGTGTCCGCCGACAGCCGAGGCGCTGCTGTACGGGATCCTCCAGCTGCAGAACAAGATCTGGCGCACCAACACGATCGCCCGTTGATGGTTGCCGATTCCGGACAATTGACCGCGGCGCTCGCCGCAGCCTTCGAGGAAGGAACGTTCAGGAGCACGACTACCGCCCTCGACGAGGTGACGGTCGTCGTTGACGTCGATCGCTATCTCGAGGTGATGCGGATATTGCGGGATCGCTCCGAACTCCGCTTCGACATGCTGATCGACCTCTGCGGCGTCGATTATTCGAGTTATGGCGGAGGTGCATGGGAGGGTCCGCGCTTCGGCGTCGTCTGTCACCTGCTGTCCTTGCCGAATAACTGGCGCCTGCGCGTGCGCACGTTCGCATCCGACGACGATTTTCCCGTCGTGCCGAGCCTCGTGGATATCTGGCCGGCGGTGAACTGGTTCGAGCGCGAGGCGTTCGACCTCTTCGGCATCATGTTTCCGGGCCACCCCGATCTGCGTCGATTGCTGACCGACTATGGCTTCGTGGGCCATCCGTTCCGCAAGGATTTCCCGATCTCCGGCTATGTCGAGATGCGCTACGACCCGGAGCAGGGACGGGTGATCTACCAGCCTGTCACGATCGAGCCTCGCGAGGTCACGCCGCGCGTGATCCGCGAAGAGAATTACGCGGAAAAAGAGTAGTGGCTGAGATCCGTAACTACACGATGAACTTCGGGCCGCAGCACCCGGCTGCGCATGGCGTGCTGCGGCTCGTGCTCGAGCTCGACGGCGAGGTGATCGAGCGGGCCGATCCGCACATCGGCCTTCTGCATCGCGCGACCGAGAAGCTCGCCGAGCACAAGACGTGGATCCAGTCACTGCCGTACATGGACCGGCTCGACTATGTGTCGATGATGTGCAACGAGCATGCGTACTGCCTCGCGATCGAGCGCCTGCTCGGCATCGATGTGCCGGTTCGCGCGCTCTACATTCGGACGATGTTCGACGAGCTGACGCGCATCCTGAACCACCTGATGTGGCTCGGCTCGCACGCGCTCGACATCGGCGCCATGACGGTGTTCCTCTACGCGTTCCGGGAGCGCGAGGACATCTTCGACATGTACGAGGCGGTGTCCGGTGCGCGCATGCACGCCGCATATTACCGCCCGGGCGGCGTGTATCGCGACCTGCCCGAGCGGATGCCGCAATACGAGGCGATGAAGTCGCGCAACGAGCGCGAGATGAAGGCGCTGAACGAGAATCGTCAGGGCTCGCTGCTCGATTTTATCGACGACTTCACGCAACGGTTCCCCGCGCACGTCGACGAGTACGAGGAGCTTCTCACCGACAATCGGATCTGGAAGCAGCGCACCGTCGGCATCGGCGTGGTCACGGCGGAGCGCGCCGTCGCGCTCGGCTTCACCGGAGCGATGCTTCGCGGCTCGGGCGTGCCGTGGGATCTGCGGCGCAAGCAGCCGTACGCGATGTACGACAAGCTCGCATTCGACATTCCCGTGGGCATCAACGGCGACTGCTACGACCGCTACCTGGTACGTATCGAGGAGATGCGCCAGTCCAATCGGATCGTCCGCCAGTGCATCGAATGGCTGCGCAATAATCCGGGCCCGGTGATCACCGACAACCACAAGGTCGCCCCGCCCTCGCGGGAAGCGATGAAGGAAAACATGGAAGAGCTGATTCATCACTTCAAGCTCTTCACCGAAGGCATCCACGTGCCGGCCGGCGAGGTGTATGCCGCCATCGAGCACCCGAAGGGCGAGTTCGGCGTGTACGCCATCTCGGACGGCGCGAACAAGCCGTACCGGATCAAGCTCCGACCGCCCGATTACGTGCATTTGTCGGCGCTCGACGAAATGTCGCGCGGGCACATGATCGCCGACGTCGTGGCGATCATCGGCACGCAGGACATCGTGTTCGGGTCCATCGATCGATGACCACAGCCGCCAAAGCCTCGACATTGCTGTCGACGGATGCGCTACGGCGGATCGATCGCGAGGTGGCGAAATATCCGGCCGGCCTGCAGCAGTCGGCCGTGATGTCCGCGCTCGCGATTGCGCAGGACGAGTTCGGCTGGCTGTCCGCGGAGTTGATGGACGAGGTTGCGAACCACCTCGCAATGCCGTCGGTGGCCGTGTACGAAGTTGCGACGTTCTACTCGATGTACAACCTGAAGCCGACCGGTCGGTTCAAGCTCACGATCTGCACGAACCTGCCATGCGCGCTGCAGGGTGCCGCTGCAGCCGCTGAACATCTGAAGCAATGTCTCGGCATCGACTTCGGCGAGACGACCGGCGACGGCAATTTCACGCTGAAGGAAGGCGAGTGCATGGGCGCGTGCGGGGACGCGCCGGTCATCCTCGTGAACAACAAGCGCATGGCGTCATTCATGAACCCGCCGGCGCTCGACGCGCTGCTCGACGAGTTGGCCGCGGCCGGCGGCGCAACCAAGCCT
>JBKPOL010000357.1:0-4794 GCA_046733075.1 Pseudomonadota bacterium
AGCGCTACCCCACGCCAGGGGACGCCGCCGATCGGAAGGTCGCGAAGAACCTGACGGGCCGCAAGCTGCCGCTCGTCGGCCGCGTCGAGATCAGCATCATCGAGGAGGCTCAGCCGCGGCTGCTCGCCTTCCAGCAGAAGCAGCTCGACTGGCTCGCCGTCCCGAGCAATCTCGTGTCGAAAGTGCTCGACGCGAAGAACCGCCCGAACGCCGAGCTCGAGCAGGCAGGTGTGCGTCTCGAGCGCAGCATCCAGCCCGCGATCTCCTTCACGTACTTCAACCTGGAAGACCCGGTCGTGGGCGGCTACACGCCCGCGCACATCGCGTTGCGTCGCGCGATCGCGATGGGATACGACGTCGGCGAGGACATCCGGGTGCTGCGACAGGGACAGGGACTTCCTGCCACGCAAGTGGTCCCGCCGGGCATGTCGGGTCACGACGCGACGTTCGACGGTCGCGTCAAGTACGACGTCACCCAAGCCCGGGCGCTGCTCGACAAGTTCGACTACAAGGATCGCGATGGCGACGGCTTCCGCGAGGAGCCCGACGGCAAGCCGATATTGCTCAAGGTCGCTTCGGGAACCAGCGCACAGGATCGCGAGCTCGAGGAATTCTGGAAGCGCAGTCTCGGCGCGCTCGGTCTACGCGTCGAATTCATCAAGCAGAAATGGCCCGATCTGCTGAAGGCGGCGCGGCTCGGGCAGATCCAGATGTGGGGCCTCGGCAACATCAGCACGACGCCGGACGGCTTCGGCTTCTTTGGCCTCCTCTATGGCGGCAATGCCGGCTTTTCCAACCTGTCGCGCTTCGCGTTGCCGGAGTACGACCGGCTTTACGAGAAGGCGCGCTCGCTCCCCGACGGCCCCGAGCGGCTGCAGGCGGAGCGACGGATGTCGGAACTCGTCTTCGCGTACGCCCCGTGGGTGTTGACCGCCTTTCGTTACGAGAACGTGCTGGTGCAGCCGTGGGTGCGCGGCTACAAGTACAACCCCACGTTCCAGTTTCCGTTCGCCTACGTCGACGTCGAGCGCTCGGGCGCGGACGCAGTCCCTGCCACGGACGCGGGCAACGCAGTGCCGCCGCGCGCGGATGCGACGCCGCGATGAGTGTCGCGGCATGAAGCGTTTGCCGGCGGGCGCACCCACTTCAGGATGATCCGTCGCGTCTCGTCGGCGACGCGCATCGCGCTGATTGCATGCGCGCTCGCCCTGGCCGCGCAGGTCGCGACGGCGCAGGGTGCGTCAAACCAGCATTCGTCGAACGCGAGCGGGATCAAGACGCTGCGGATTGCGTTTCCCGTCGCCGAGACGGGGTTCGATCCGCAAGCGACGAGCGATCTCTACAGCGATCACGTGCAGCGCGCGATCTTCGAACCGCTCTACGGCTTCGATTACCTTGCGCGACCCTACAAGCGCATACCGCGCACCGCGGCGGAATTGCCGCGGATCGAGGACGACGGCCGGACCTGGACGATACGTGTTCGCCCTGGCATCTACTTCGCCGACGATACCGCGTTCGGCGGCAAACGGCGGGAGCTCACTGGCGCCGACTACGTCTATTCGTGGAAGCGGCTGCTCGACCCGAAGGTCCGATCGCCTTTCTCGTGGTACCTGCAAGGCAAGATCGTCGGCGCGGACACGATCATCGACAGAGCGCGCGCGAGTGGCAAGTTCGATTACGACGCGCCGATGGAAGGCCTTTACGCCCCGGATCGCTACACGATACGCATTCGGTTGCGCGAACCGGACTACATTCTCTTCGGCTACCTGTGCTCGAGCCCCATGTCGGCCGTCGCCCGCGAAGTGATCGAGCGCTATGGCGACGACAACGGCTGGACGATGGATCATCCGGTCGGTACCGGCGCGTTCATGCTGAAAGCGTGGCGGCGAGGCCAGCAGATCGTGCTCGAGGCGAACCCAAACTTTCGCGAAGAGCGCTTCCCGCGTTCAACCGACGACGCCGACCGCGCTCGATTCTCGAATGTCGAAGGCAGGAAGCTGCCGCTCGTGGATCGCGTCGAGATCTCGATCATGGAGGAAGCAAATCCGCGACTTCTCGCGTTCGACGCTCGCGCGCTCGATTACGTGAACCTGCCACCCGAGCTCGCCGATCACGTGCTGGACGGACAAGGGACGCTGAAGCGCGACTATGCCGTGCGCGGCGTCGCGCTCGCGCGCCTCACGCAACCGTCGTTGCAGTACGCGTACTTCAACATGCAGGACCCGGTCGTCGGTGGCTACACGAACGACCGGATCGCGCTGCGCCGCGCGCTCGCGCTCGCGTTCAACAACGAAGAGCTGATCCGCGTCGTCTATCAGGGCCAGGCGATGCCGGCGACCCAGCTGATTCCGCCGAATGTGCCGGGACACGACGACGCTCTCGACGTCGCGACGAAGTACGATCCCGCCGCCGCGCGCAGCCTGCTCGACAAGTTCGGCTACGTCGATCGCAACGGCGACGGATGGCGCGATCTCCCCGACGGCCGACCGCTTTCGCTCGTCATGGCGTCGACGCCGACGACCCGCGACCGCGAAATCGACGAGATCTGGCAGAAGAACCTGAAGGCAATCGGCATCCGCGTCGAATTCCTGAAGCAGAAGTGGCCCGATCTGCTCAAGATGGGCAAGGCGGGCCAGCTGCAGCTGTGGCGCATCGGCTGGATCAACGCGTACGCAGAAGGCGACGCGTTCGCGCAACTGCTCTACGGCAAGAACATCGGCCAGACCAATTACGCGCGCTTCGACCTCCCCGCGTACGACGCGCTGTACCGCCAATCGCGGATGCTCCCCGACGGCCCCGAACGCAACCGGCTGTATCGCGCGATGTCCGAGCTCGTAGCCGCCTACAACCCTTGGCTGCTGCACGTGTACACAGTTGAGACGACGCTCACGCAGCCGTGGGTCCGCGGCTACAAGAAGCACGCGTACTGGGAGCATCCATGGCTCTACATCGGCGTCGATTCGGCGAAGCTCGCCGCACGCTGATCCATCAGGACTCGCGGAGCGCCAGCGGAGCGGCCACCGATTCGAGCGGGCGGCGCTCGGCGGGGACGGCCCATGCAGCGGCAACCCCCGCGGCCGCCAGCATCAATGCGCCGCCGAGCGCGTATCCGGTGAACACATCGATCCGTGCGCCCGTTGCGACCAGGTGACCGAAGACGATCGGACCGGCGATGCCGCCAAGCGCCGTGCCGATTGCGTAGAACCATGCGATCGCGCTCGCCCGCACTTCGAGGGGAAAGCACTCGCCGACGGTCAGGTAGGCCGAGCTTGCGGCGGCCGACGCGAAGAAGAAGACGCCGCTCCACGCGAGCGTTTGCCCGACCGCCGTCAGCGCGTCTCCAAGGAACAGCAGGCCGGTCGCGATGATCAGCACACCGGTGAGCGCATAGGTCGACGTGATCATCGGGCGTCGGCCGATGCGGTCGAAAAGGGGTCCGAGCAGGAGCGGCCCCAGAAAATTGCCGGCGGCAAACGGCAGCAGGAACAATCCCACGCGCGATTCGCTGACGCCGTAGTAGCGCGTCAGCACGAGCGCGTACGTGAAGAAGATCGCGTTGTACAGGAACGCCTGCGCCGCCATCAGGCAGAGGCCGAGCACCACGCGGCGTGGATACCGCTGCACGAGCAGACCCAGGAGCTGAAACCATCCGACGTGCCCTCGCGGGTCGAGCACAATGAATTCGGCACGCGGCGACGCGCTTGCGGGTCGCGCGCGGGCTTCAATGGCCGCCACGATGCGTTCCGCCTCCTGCTGACGACGATGCAGCAGAAGCCAGCGCGGGCTTTCAGGGACGAAACGCCGGAGCGCGAGGATTGCGAAGCCGAGCACTCCGCCAAGGATGAACGCAACGCGCCAGCCCCATTCCGGCGCAAACCATCCCGAGTCGAGGACGATCACCGCACCCGCCGCGCCCGCGGCGGCGCCGACCCAGAAGCTTCCGTTCACGGCGAGATCGATGCGTCCGCGCAATCGCGCCGGCATGAATTCCTGGATCGCCGAGTTGATCGCCGCATACTCGCCGCCGATCCCGGCCCCCGTGATGAAGCGCAACGCCGCGAAGGTGATGAAGTCGGGGGCGAACCCCGAAGCGATCGTCGCGCTCGCATACACGGCGAGCGTGATGAAGAACAGCTTGCGCCGGCCGTACCGATCGGCCAGCCCGCCGAACAGGATTGCGCCGAGCACCGCACCGGCTACATACGCGCCCGCGGTGATGCCGACCTGCGCCTCATTCAAGCCCAGCCCCGTCGACAGCATGAGCACACTCGCGAGTGAACCGACAAGCGTTACCTCGAGGCCATCGATGATCCAGCTCGTGCCGAGCGCGGCAATCAGCAGCGTGTGAAAGCGCGACCAGCGCAGTCGATCGAGCCGCGCGGGAATATCCGTGGCGAAAGCGCCGCTACCCATGACCCCCGTTCCATGACCTTTGAACGTATCGATGCCACTGTGCGGGCATCCGCTTGTCGACAGCATCGGCACGTCGACGTTCGAACGCGGAGCCCGCGTCGCACAAATGCCACAAGCTCGCCGTGCGCCCGCGCAATCGCGCCGCATCGCGTTGCGAGGACGAAGGTCATCCGCGTAAAATGACAGCTCGATCACGTAGCAGAACGACAGCTCGATCTCCCAGCCCGATACATTGAATGCACTGACCGCGCCAATGACTCGCTCCATCGTCCCGAACCCGGCTCACGTCCCTGCGCATTGCGCGGCGGCGCGGCACGGCCTGGTTCGCTGGCTGGACGGCGGCGCGATCGGCGGCATGCGCGACCTGATCCTGCATTAGCG
>JBKPOL010000358.1:0-7947 GCA_046733075.1 Pseudomonadota bacterium
CATCTGGCCACGATCCAGCGGTATACGATCCCGTCATCTTAAGCACTTGATCCACAACTGAATCCGCTTCGGTCAAACGGCCCGTCAAGAGCAGAAAAAACGTGCGTTGTTCGACACAATCCGAATTGGTCGGATCTAGTCGTCGCGCCTCTGCCAACGCAGCCTCCGCCTCGGACCAACGTCCCTGCCAACCGAAGGTGACCGCGCGTGCGTGCCATGCCTCGGCATCGCGCGGATCGATAGAAACGGCACGGCTGGTTGCTTGGTCCATCTCGCCTACCAACCGCGCGCGCGACCAGCATGTCATCGCGCGCCGTTGCGCTGGTTTCTGTAACCTCCGTCGCGTCAGTCGACAGCTGCGCGCCGGTGGCGGCGTCGTAGAGGCGGGTGGTCAACGTAGAGCGGTTCTTTGATATCAGCCGAATATCGCCGGCGCCGACGTAACGGACGTTGAGCGTGCGTCCGATATTTCGGGGATCGTCATTCGTGTTGTATATCGCGACATGCGCATAGGGCGCCACTAGGGCATTACGCTTGCCGCGAGCGAGGGCGGTGATCACCTCCTCCGACAATCGCTGGGGAAGCCCAGGGCTTTCGCTTCCTTCTTCGGATACACGAAGCGGCAGTACCGCGATCGACATCGGCGGCGCAGACGTGCGCGGTTCGGATGTTCGAAAAACCATCGGGAGTGCTATCGTCACCAGCGCGCCGACAACGAAGATGCTTGCGGCGATCGTCCAGGTTCGGCGCCACACGCTCGTCAATCGTCGCTCAGGGGTAACCGCCCTCGCTGTCGCATCGATGTTGATTCGATACACTCGTATCGGCCGCTCGATGTTCTTGACCCGCTGCTCGCCAATGTCGACGAACGTTACCGGCATCTGCCCATGCACTTGCTCGCGCACGGAGCCGGACAAGCAGATTCCGCCGGGCACCGCCAGTGATCCAGTCGCGCGGCCACGTTGACTCCGTCGCCGGCAATATCGTTGCCGTCAACGATGATGTCACCCAAGTTGATGCCGATGCGGAACTCGATGCGCTCGTTGGGAGTCTTCGACTGGTTGTCCGCGGCCATCGCACGTTGCACATCGATCGCGCAACGTAGTGCGGCGTCCGCGCTGCCGAATTCGAGCAGCATCCCGTCGCCTGCCGTCTTGACGATCCGGCCGCCGTGCTCGGCAATTTTCGGATCAATGACGCGCTCGCGAATCTCCCGCAGCCGCCAGAACGCTCCCGCGTCATCAAGTTCCATGTGTCGGCTGAAGCCGACCACGTCAGCGATGAGGATCGCTGCGAGCCTGCGGGTCACGGCACTCGGATTCACGTTCGCCTCTGTGACGTAGAGAATGGCGGGGTCAGACCGTACCACAAGGGTGGACTAGACCTTGGGGCGGGTGGCGTCGCCATCACTGCATGGCGAGCTATGCAATATCCCGCCTCGCTGCTGGGAGCCGTTGCCAGCGGTGACGGACAGGCGGTCACGTGATTAGATGAACAGCAGACTACGATTGGGACATGAACCCCACCATCGCTCGGGAAGCGTCTGGACCGCCCCGGCCCCAGTACATCGTGCGGTTACTGGGCATCTGTTCGGCCATCTTCGGCATTGCGCTGCTTATCTGGGGTCACTGGCTGTGGGGCGCGTCGATCATTCTCGCCATCCCGCTCATCATCTGGGACGACCGTCGGATGACGAAGCAGGCGCAGCGCGAAGCCCGGCAAACCAGACCATTCCCTGACTATGAAAAATGGCGACGCTGGGATGCCAACATCTAATGTGACCGGTAGAGATCATCAGTGCCGGGATAAACGGCGCGCACGACGAACGACGAAGTAACCCTCCGCTCGCATTGCGGAGAAGGCGTCAACGCGCGCGCGGCCGCGGGAAGCGCCTCGAAGGCGGCCTGCAGCGCGCGTCAGCGGCCCGGATCATCACCCGATCATCATCGATGATCCGATCGGCAGGCTCAGTCCTCAATCGCCTCGACCCAAGTCGCCTGAGATACGGGAGCCGGTCGTGCATTGCCCTTGATCTGCTCAGGCGAGTGGCCGTGCCAATCCTTGACCTCACGGATTACGCGCAGCGGATCGCGAGTGCGGTACGACTTAGTCGGATTCCCTGCGAACTTCTTGTCCGTCAGGTTCGGATCATCTTCGAACGGCCCGGTCGGTTCCACGACGTAGATCCTGCCGGCGCCCTCGCCAAAGGACAATTCGGCGCTCCACGTAGCGGCGTCCAGCGTCGCGGCGAGGTAGACATACGCCGCCCTCTTCCTCTTGCCGTAGTTGGAGGTGTAGCCAGGCTCGATGAGATCGCGGAGCTCAAGGTCGGCCTTCGTGCCATGGTAGAACCGCTGCGCGTCCTGCGCGTCGCTGAACGTCATTGATCATCGCTCCTAATGCCCGGCTGCGCCGCTGCTGCACGCTGGCATCGTTGGCATGGCCGATAGCGGGCGCGAATGAAGGTTGGTCGGCATCCGCAACGCCGATGTCTGAGACAAAGCCGGATCCCCTTGGCGGCTCTCAGCCACAAGCAAAAATAGGCCGGCACTCCGCTCTCGAGTTCCCGGAGGCGAACATCAGGTGGAATGGGCCTCGACGACTTTGCCGGGCCACCGCATCTCGCTTACCGCGTAGGCGCGCGGACACTACGCGGATGGCAGTGCTCCTTCAGGCATTCGCAGCACGGCTCGCCTCGTCCTCGATGCTCTTGCGAAGTTCCATGAGTTTCACCGCATAACGCAGCTCCGCCTCTTCGGCAGGCGTTGCGGGAATCCACGGCTGCACCTGCGTCGGATTGCCATGGTCGTTCATCGATACGAAAACGATGACGCAGTGCGTTGTCGTGTCGAAAGTCTGGTCCTTTAGGTCACCGGCACGGACATCGACGGCGACGTGCATGCTGGTCTTGCCCGTATAGATGATTCGCGCGTGCACTTCCACGATGCTGCCGACGAGAACCGGCTTGTAGAAGCGGATTCCGCCGACGTAAACCGTCACGCAATAGCGTCCGCTCCAACCCACGGCGCAGGCATAGCCGGCCTGGTCGATCCAGCGCATGACCGTTCCGCCGTGCACCTTGCCGCCGAAATTGACGTCCGCCGGTTGCGCAAGGAAGCGCAAGGTGACTTCACGTTGTTTGACGGTCATGACGGTCGCCTCCGATTCACCCATCGTAGCGAACTCCAGGGATGGCCGCATGCTGCCATGCGCTCGAAACAGGACTGAGACCGCCAGTCGCGCGCCTTCCCGCACCACGACCCGCGCGGAGCCACGAATTCCGCTTCCGCTACGGCTTCACGCCGATTGCCTGCTGCCACTGCCGCAGGAATGCCGATCGGCGAGTTCGATCAACAAAGGTGGACAGAAGATGCGGTGAAAGCGCGATGGGCCGCACACTTTGTCCCAGCGCCTTCGTCTCCACGGCCGCCGGATTGCCGGCCTCGACATCTGCGCGCAGGGATCCCAGGTCGACGCGATTGGCGAGCACCTCCTGCCCGCGCCGCGACAGCAGATAGTCGACCCACAGCCTCGCGGCGTTCGGATTGGCCGCCTTCTTCCCGATCAGCATGACGCGCGTGACGGCGAGCGTGTAGTCGCGTGGCTGCACGTAACCGATCGATGCATCCTTTTTGCCCTGGGTATATGCGTAGGAGCCGAGCGCGTTGTATCCGATGAGCGCCTCGCCCTTCGCGACGCGTCTGATGACCGCCTCGGTGGTCGGCTCGAGGTGCGCGCCCGCGCTGCCCAGTGTCTTAAGCAGGGACCAGTAATCCCCCGACAACCGCTCATCCTCGGTCGCCAGCAGAAAACCCAATGCGGACCTTTCGATGTCGTACGTCGCAACCTTGCCGGCGAAGCGTTCGCGTCTTTCGGTGAGCAGGCGCGCGAGGTCCGCGTGCGTCTGCGGAATTTCGGCGGCAGCGAGCAGGCGCTTGTTGTAGACGAAGACGATCGGTTCGAATGTCGTCCCGAACGCCGCGTTCTTCCAAACGGCCCACGCCGGTAGCCGATTGCTTTCGGGCGAGTCGTATTCCTGCGCCTGTCCGTTGTTCGCAAGCCGGAATTGCAGATCCATCGCGGAGCTCCACAGCACATCGGCAGTGGAGGGACTCGCGAGCAGATCGCTCAGGTAGACGTTGTACAGATCGTTGCTGTTCATGTCCTGGTAGCGGACCTCGATACGCGGATACAGCGCCTGGAAGTCGTCGATGAGCGGAGTCGCCACGCTGAGGTCCGTCGTCGAATGAATGACGATCTGTCCTTCCTGCTCCGCCGCGGCGATGACGGACGCGTATTGCGGCGGGTAGCCAGGCGGCACCTGCCCTTTCGCCGGAAACCGGACGATGTCCTGTGCCATCGCTTGCAAGGACATCGCGACAAACGCCGCAGACAACAGCGTCGCGCAGAGCGATAGGCAAGCTCGCAGCGTCCGTCGGCAACACGTGCCCCGGGACCGCACTTGGATGATCGAGTGATGCATGGGCGCTCTCGCCGCGCTCAGCTCATGCGCGCAAGCGCGATCAGCACCAGCGTCACTGTGATCGCGCCTCCGATTCGGGTGGCGATCTGGGCGAAGGGCATCAGCTGCATGCGGTTCGCTGCGGTGAGAATGGCGACATCCCCGGTCCCGCCCTGCCCGCTGTGGCAGGCGTTGATGATGGCGGTCTCGATCGGGTACATTTTCATGAAGCGGCCGACGGCGAAGCCTGTCGCCATCAGCGTCACGACCGTGGAAACGATGGTGATGAGCGTCGGCAGCGTGAACGCAGCCATCAGCTTGTCCCAGGGTGTCAGGGCCACGCCGATCGCAAACAGCAGCGGATACGTCACTGCGGTCGAGAAGAATTTATACACGACGAACGCGCCCTGTTGCAGTTGCGGCGACACGGCCTGTGCCAGCTTGACGACGACGGCGATGAAGAGCATCGCAACGGGTGCGGGCAAGCCGAAAAGCCGCTGACACATGACGCCGAGCACGTAAAGCGTCACGGCGGTCACCCCGGCGGCCGCGATATGGCTGACGTCCATGTGACCGGGAATCTCTTCCTGGTGCGCATCCATCTGGTCGTGCTCGTCGGGCTGCAGGCGTCCTTCTCCCGTCAACCCCGGGTACCGCTTGCCGACGTAGTTGAGCGTTCCCGACAACAGGATGGCCGTGAGGCTTCCGAGCATCACGGGCGGCAGCACGGTGGCGAACAGCGCGCCCTGATCCTGATGGAGAATCTCCGCGTAACCGACGGACAGCGGAATCGCACCTTCACCGACGCCACCCGCCATGATGGGGATGACAATGAAATAGAACGTGTGGTAAGTGCCGAGGCCGAGCGCCGTGCCGACCAGCGTGCCCACGATCATCGCCGCGATCGATCCGATCGCGAGGGGAACGAAGATCTTGGCGAAACCTTTGATCAGCACCGTGCGGTTCATGCTGAGAATGCTGCCGACGATGATCGCCGCGATGAACAGGTAGAGAAAGTTCGATGCCTTCGTGAACTCGGTCGTCATCTTGACGAGTTGCTCCGGCAGCACCTTGTAATAGACCAGCGCCGAGGGAATGAACGTGGCGAAGATCGCCGCAGCGCCGATGTTGCGGATGATCGGGATGCGCTTGCCGAGCTCGGCGCACAAGAAGCCGAAGAACGAGAACACGACGATGGCCATGGAGATGTCGGCCGGAATCTTCCCCGTCACGACGAAGGCCGCGATCAGCGCACCCATCACGACGAACACCGGCAATGGAACGATGCCGATCCGAATCTCCATCACCCGCCACCAGCCTTCGGGCCAGAATCGTCCGGACACCCGCGGCAACTCACCTGCGACGGGAGCCGCCGCTGAAGCCTGCGGCAATTCACCGGCAACGGAAACGGCAGCCATCTTGTCCATCGACTTCTCCAGTCGTAGATACTTTGCAGCCCCTGGCTTCACCCGGGGCGGAAGCGGAGCGCGTATTGCGCGAGGCGACGCGCGATTACGCGACGAAGCGGACGTCCGCCTGAGGGGTGCGGGTGTCCATGTTCTTGCCGCGGTTCAGGTGATCGTCGATTTCCGCCGCGCATCCCAGCATCCGGCCGTAGAGAAACACGGTGAAGGCCGCCGTCTCCAGCGCGCGTTCCGAGAAGGTGCCCGTGCGGTAGCGCTGCCAAAGCATCTTCAGGAGCAACGTCGCGATCACCGCGTCGACGTTGACGCAGAAGACATTGCGCGTCACGTTCTCGTCATAAAGCACCTGCACGAGCGTGCTGTAGTAGTCATGAAAGACGTTGTATTCGCCGCGCTTCTCGAAAAGTCCGCGAATGAACTCCTCGCGCGGGTCGACATTGACCGGCTTGCCCTTGAACACGGGATGATTGATGCAAGGCAGCGCCTGCGCCGACTCGGCGCCCATCTCTTTGCGAGTGATGCGCTCCTCACCATAGCGACGCGCGAATTGCGTCGCCATCGCATGCAGATCGAGGGCATGCTTTGGATCCGAGGGATCGGCGAGATCGACGCCCTTGAAGCGCTCGAGCAGGAAGGCCACACCCTCGTAGCCGTTGCCCCCGTGCGCGTAGCCGGAATGCGTGAGAAAACCGACGAGGGCCTTGTTGAACTGGACGCGTCCCGGTGCTTCGGGCCCGTCCGCGGACGTCGCGCCCTTGGCGCCCTGGCCGGAGATCGCGCCCGGACCATTCGTGAGGAGCAGCCCCACGAGCGTCTGAAACGCGAACAGGTCGGCTTTGCTTGGTTCCTGACCGATCAACGCGACGCACGCGACCTCTGTCAGCGAGCGCTTGCCGAGCAGGTCCGCAACGGGAATGCCGCAGAAGCTTCCGACAGCGTGCTGCTTCGCGTCCACCGATGCGCCGATCATCGTGCCGAAGAGGCGCAGCCACCACGGAAGGCTCTCCGCCGTTTGCCTGGAGATGCGTTTGCGCATCAAGGGTCCCCAGGCGAGTGTTGCCGCTATCGCCGCGAGTACCGCGTCGGCCGTCGGATGACCGGGAAGACTTTGCAGATAGCGAACGAATGCCGATCGCGCGCCGCGCGCGTTGAGCCCGGCGAGCATCGCTTCCGCCTTCGGCTCCCGCTTGTCGGTCACGAACAACTCGGGTGGCATCGGCGACAACTTCTTCATATCGAAAGACTCGTCCCTTGCGTCCTCCAACCCGGCCTTCGCGAAGTGGTCAATCATTTCGTGCAACGCCTTGCGCGCCGCGTCCTGGCGCCGAGGTCCAACGATGCTCGCCGCCGCGGCGAGCACGCTGTTCGGCGCGTTGCCGGCTTCGCGCGATGCCTGAGCGGCGGCGAGCGTCGCATCGCCGTTCAGATCGACTTCGGCGCCGATGGCCACATTGACGAGCTTGCGGTCGTTCTCTCCACCCGGCTCGTGCAACAGCGCGAGGCAGACGTTGGCTTCCATCGGGTACTGCGCGGCTTCGAGCATCGTCACGCCGTGCAGGCTCGTCACCTGCGTCTTGGGGTCCATCTGCGATGCGCCCGACGTGTCTTTCATCGATTGGCGCGGCAGCACGGCACCGATCTGCTCGTTGAGTGCGGCGATCTGCGCGTTGTAAGGCGGCGTCGCTTCGACCGTGGGGACGTTCAATGCGGCGGGGAGTTCGAGCCCCCGATTCGAACCGAACCAGGCTTTGAGCGCGAGGCTCCCTTCCGGCGCAAAGTCGGGACGCGTCGCGTTTTCGCGCATCACGGCGCTGAGCGCGAGGGGGATGTGCGCGATGTTGGTCACGACGGCGCCCATCGCCGAGAACACCGGCTTCTCCGGCGTGAAGATGGCGTCGACACCGAACTTGTCCATGAACCAGCGCTCCTTGCCGGCGGCATCGTCGCTGCCGCCCGACATCGCGCCGGCGTGACCCACCGCACGCGTGAGCTTGCTTTTCCATCGGCCCACGACACAGGCGACGATCGGCTTCGTGTATTCGGCGTCGAGCTCGTAGTAGC
>JBKPOL010000359.1:0-3037 GCA_046733075.1 Pseudomonadota bacterium
GGTAAGCGCCAACGGCACGTCGCCGATGATCGAGCACGCGGGACAGCTCAACGTATTGATCGGCAAGAAGCTGAACGAGCTGGAATCGACACTCGCGCTGAACGATCGCAGCGGCCGTGACGCGGCTTTCCAGCTCATCGCGACCGGGCTCGGTCAGCGACTGATGGACGACATTCGCAGCCAGGCCCAAAGCATCCTGAACGAACTACGGGAATCGTCGCAACGTGGCGGCCGTCGCTGGGCGCAGGACATCGAGTTCGGACGCGTCGGCATGCTGACGATGACGGCGTTCACCATCGCCCTGTTGTTCGTGGTCTGGGCGCTCGCGCGGCGTGAAATCAGCGCCCGCGAAGCGAAGCGGAGGACCCTCGTCGAGGAACAGCGGCGACTCGAACAGGAAGTGGCAACGCGGACCGAGGAGCTGTCCGAGCTGTCCACGTACCTGCAAACGGTGCGCGAGGAAGAAAAGTCGCGCCTCGCGCGGGATATCCACGACGAACTGGGCGGTATCCTCGTCGGTGCCAAGATGGACGTCGCCTGGGCCGCGCAGCGCTGCAAGGCCGCGTTGCCGGAAGTGGCCGAGAAGCTGGCGCGTGCGGTCGTCGTGCTCGACGAAGGCGTCGAGCTCAAGCGGCGGATCATCGAAGAGTTGCGACCGACGCTGCTCGACAATCTCGGCATTTCGTCCGCGCTCGACTGGCAGGTGCGTCAAGCTTCCGAGAGGGCGGGGCTTCACTGCGAACTGAACCTCGCGGACCTCGAGCTGCCGCCGTCCGTATCGATCGCGATCTACCGCATCGTGCAGGAAGCGATGACGAACATCACGAAATATGCGAGCGCCCGTAACGTTGACGTCGAATTGCTGGGAGACGACGACGGGGTTTCGCTGATCGTTCACGACGACGGCGCAGGACTGCCCACGGGCGTGGAAAATAGCCGGCTCTCGCACGGTATCGTGGGCATGCGCCAGCGGGTACGTGCGTTGAACGGAACGTTCAAGATCAGCAGCCGACCGGGGAGCGGTACGACGATCGAAGTGTTCATTCCCTTGCCTGCGCCTGAGGCGCGGACAACCGAAGCCGCCCCGTCGATCGGCGATAGCGAGCCGGCGCCGCGACCAACTCCTGCGGCTGCCGCGCGCGCGGAGAACACGGTCGACGCGAATCCGGTGCCGCGGTAAGTCTCGAGACATCGCCTCGGCCCGCCTTCCATCGGCTGCGGCTAATCTCGTCAACTTCAACGATTCCAAGAAAAACGGCCGGAGATCCGGCCGTTTTTCATTTGCAGCAGTGCGGCGCTTCAGGTCTTGTTGTAACGCATCTTCGCGTTCTTGACGCACTGGTCCTTGGCGGCACCCGTCATGGCGTCGCACTTCTCCACGGCGACCTTGTACTGCGCGTCTCGCGTGTCTTCGCGTGCGTCCTGGCGTACATCCGAGCGTTTCTCGGCCGAAGCGTGAGCCGTCTTGCTGTCGACCTTGGCGATCTTCGCATCCGACTTCGCCTTCGTATGCGCGGCCTTCGCTTCCTTCACGCACACGTCCTTCTGGTTACCCGAAAGGTCGTCGCACTTTTCCTTCGCGACGTCGTAGTCGGCATCGGCCTTCGCGGTACGCGCGTCGATCCGCGCCTTGTCGGTATTCTTGTAATTGGCCTCGAGCTCGGCCTTGGCGACCTTTTCCTTGCCCTTTGCTTCGGCCTGGCACACGTCCTTGGCATTGCCTGACAGGGATCCGCAACGGTCCTTGTCGGCCTTGTACTGCGCCTCGATCTTGTCCTTGTCCGCCTTGTAGGCGTCGCGGGACATCGTCTTGCTGTCTGCTGCGTTGGCAGCGCCGGCGAAGGCAATGCCGGCCGCGGCCAGCAGGCTGATTATGAGTTTCGACATGATGGCTCGCTCCTTTAGTGGCGAATGCCGGACTCGCGACGGGCATCGTCCTCGAATTCGCCATAACGATCGGCGAACGCGTTGATCTGCTCATCGGCTTCGTCCTTGCTGATGCCGTACGACTCCTGCAGCTTGCCGGCGAGCTGATCCCGCTTGCCGGCGATCATGTCGATCTGATCGTCGGTCAGCTTGCCCCACTGTTCCTTGACCTTGCCGGTCAGCTGCTTCCAGTTTCCTTCGATGCGATCCCAGTTCATTGCTTGCTCCTCTCCCATGGACCACCCTGGTCCAGTCGTACCTGTCATCAGTGCAACGCACGTGCCATGCAATCTGTACGACAAATCAAGGGGTTACGCGGGCTTCGGAGGGGAGGAGTCGTAAATTTGCACACGTTCGATGAAAACGTGCGAGGGCTGTAGGACAAGTCAGCGCTTCTCGGTAGGGTTTATTACCGCCCGCTCGGGTCCCGCGAGAAGTGTCGTGTACCTCTGGAGCGCCGGAATCCGTTCGAACGTGGTCTTGGCAATCGCGAGCAGCGGCACGCCGACCAGCAATCCCCAGCCACCCCAGAGCCATCCGAAGAACAGCACCGCGACGAAGACGGCGACGGCGTTCATGCGAAACGCGCGACCCTGTATCCACGCGTTGAGCCCCATGCCGATGATCGTCGCCGCAACGCCGACGCTGAACGCGACGAGCAGCGCTCGCCCGATCTCCTCGAATTGAACGAACGCCGCGAATCCCGTCGCGACGATCGTCAGGGCGGATCCCGCGTAGGGAACGATGTGCAGCACCGCCGCGGTGACGCCCCACAGCGCCGCGTGCTCGACGCCGAATGCGACGAGGATGCCCCATGTCGCGACGCCGATCAGCATGTTGATGATGACCATCGTGAGCAGATAGCGCTGCACCTGCAAGTCGATCTCGTTGAGGATCTCGACGGTAACGCGCCGCGCGGCGAGTGTCGGCCCCGCCACGCTGACGACCTTGCGGCGAAACGTATCGCCGGACGCGAGGAGAAAGTAAGCCAGAAGACCTGCGATGCCGATTTCGACGAGAACTTCCAGCGCCTTGGCGGACTGATCGCTCAGCCACTGCGCCATGGGATTGGGCGGCGCCGGCGCCGGACTGACCGGGCGGCCTCCGGTGG
>JBKPOL010000360.1:0-11212 GCA_046733075.1 Pseudomonadota bacterium
GGTAGTGCTCGATCACCTCGCCGAGATCGCGGCGGAACCGGTCCTTGTCGAGCTTCTCTCCGGTGCGCGCGTCCCACAGGCGGCAGCCGTCCGGGGTGAACTCGTCGCCGAGCACGATCCCGCCGTGCGGATCGTCGAGCGGATGGCCGAATTCGAGCTTGTAATCGACGAGGTCGATGCCACTGGCCGAGAACAGCGGCTTCAACACGGCATTCACGCGATGCGTCAATGCCTTCATCTGCGCGATCTCGCTAGCCGTTGCCCACTTGAGAACGCGGATATGGTCGTCGTTCACGAGCGGGTCGTGAAGTGCATCGCTTTTGAGGAAGAATTCAAAGATGGGCTCCGGTAGGCGCAGCCCTTCCACCAGGCCGTAGCGCTTTGCCATCGAGCCTGCACAGATGTTACGCACGACGCATTCGACGGGGATCATCTTCATCGCCTTCACGAGCGACTCGCGCTCGTTCAGCAGTGAAACGAAATGGCTGCGGATCCCGGCCTCCGCGAGCTTGCCCATGATGAACGCATTGATGCGGTTGTTGGTCGCCCCTTTCTGCTCGAGCTTTGCGAGCTTGACGCCGTCGAACGCAGATACGTCGTCGCGATAGTGCATGACGAGTCGCATCGGGTCGTCCGTTGCGTACATCGTCTTTGCCTTTCCCCGATAGAGTTCCTGCCGCTTGTCCATTTCCTGTCCCCGGGTTAGCGTGAAGCAAGGAGTTCGCCGCTGGTGCGGCGGTTGAACGTCGTTACATCTGCCGCCAGGGAAAGCCGTTCAGCTGATCGGCAATACCGATCCACTCCGGCGCGCAGTTGAGCGCGCCCGCGAGGGCTGCGCGGGCCTTCGCCGGCGTATTGTTCTGCTGCGACAAGTGGGCGGCAACGATGTGCTTGAGGCGAGTATTGTCGAGCGCCGCGAGTAACGCCGCCGACGCCTCGTTATGCAGGTGCCCGAAGCGGCTCGTGATGCGCTGCTTGAGCGACCACGGGTAGTCGCCATCCGCCAGCATGTCGAGATCGTGGTTGCATTCGAGCACGAGCGCATCGCAGCCGCTGAGGCTTGTCTCGACAAAGCGCGTCGTCGCGCCGATGTCGGTCAAGATGCCGAGCCGATGCTCGCCATCGCCGACCACGAACTGCACCGGATCGCGCGCATCGTGGGGCACCGGGAACGGCCGCACTTCCAGCATCCCGATCGAGAACGCATCATGGCTGTCGAAGCCGTAGACGCGCTCCATCCGCGTGAAGCGCTCGCCGAGCATTTCCAGCGTGCCGAACGTCAGCCATACCGGAATGCGGAAGCGGGACGCGAACGCTGCAACACCGCAGGCGTGGTCGGCATGCTCGTGCGTGACGAGGATCGCGCTGATCGTGCGCGGCTCTATGCCGAGGCGCGCGAGGCGTCCGACCGTATCGCGCACGGTGAAGCCGCAATCGATCAGGACGCGGGTGTCGCCCGCTTCGACGATGAGAGCGTTGCCTTCGCTGCCACTACCGAGTGACGCGAAGCGCATCGGCACGACGTGCGGGCGCCGCTACTTCAGTTGTTCGCGAAGCAGCGCCAGGATGCGCTCGCTTGCCTGAGACTTGTCCGGGTTGCCGGCGGGGTCCTGCACACTCACGGTGCTTTGCGGAGCGGTCTCGACGATCTTGATCCGATACTGCTCGGGCTTGTCCTTGTCGTCGGTCTTCCAGAACATCAGCTTGGACAGGAATCCCTTCTCGCGATCCTTCTTTGCCATGTCGGCGTCCGGATCGGAGAAGCGCACGAAGTAGATGCCCGTCGAGCGATCGCGATCGACGACCGTGAAACCGGTACGATCGAGCGCGAGCCCCACGCGCCGCCATGCGCGATCGAACGGGTCGTCGACGACGAGCTTCGACACGCCATCGGCCTTTTCGAGACGCGCATGCTGGGGCCCGGCTGCCAATGCGGCGGGCGATGCCGCAGCCGTCGCCAGCGCCTCCGACGTGCCAAACCCGATCATGATGCGTCCGAGCATCTCGGCTTCGAGATCTGGATTGGGCGGCATCACGGCCCATGCGAAGCCTGCACCCTGCACGTTGTCGATCTTGGCGGTGGGCACCTGCTCCATTCCGCGGTGCGAGATGTAGATCTCCACCGTACCCGGCTCGATGCCGCGTTCGATCCGAGTGCGGAACTTGTCACGCTTGTACGTCGCATAGAACACGTCGAGGTACTTGCCCACGTACTTGCGCAGCAAGTCCTGGGGGATCTCGGCACGGTTCTCCGCCCAGTCTGTTTCCATCACGCCGAGCGCGGGCTGCTCCTGCGCGATCACGAAGCCGGTGTCGGTCCAGAACTTGCGCACCTGCGACCACGCCTGCTCGGGTGTCGCCTTGACGACGAGCCAGCGCTCGTTGCCGGCGCGCGCGATATGGGCGTCGCTGACCACGGGCAGCAACTCCGACTCCTTCGGCTTTCCCGCATTGCGCGCGGCCATTTGCGAGGCGGAGTTGACCGCATACCGATCGTCGTATGACGGCGCGGTGAGGTCCGGCGGCAACTCGAGCGACGGGCCGGAGCTGGCGGACTTGTAGTCGAGGCGCTTGCCGAGCGATTGCGTCGACAGCGATTCGCAACCGGAGAGCAGGACGACGGCCATTGCAGCAAGCGCTGCCATTTCCGCCGCGCGTACCAAAAATCGATTTATCACGAATACACCTTCAATGCCGGCTCAGCGAGGCATCCGGCGTCCCGAAGCGCGGCGCGGACGGCGTCATGGAACCGCGGGGAAAGCGGCGTGAGCGGCAGCCGCATCTCGTTGTGGATCAAACCCATTTCGGCGAGCGCCCATTTGACGGGAATCGGGTTCGCTTCGACGAACAGGCGCGCATTGAGGTTCGACAGGCGCGCGTTCAACATGCGGGCCGTGACGACGTCGTTCTCGAGCGCCGCCGCGCACATCTCCGAGACCGCCCGCGGCGCGACGTTCGCCGTCACCGAGATCACGCCGTTGCCGCCGAGCAGCATGAACGCAAGCGCCGTGTCGTCATTGCCGGAGTAGAGCGCGAACTCTCGGACCGCCGGCAATCGGTTACGCAGGTCGACCAGTCGCACGAGGTCGGATGTTGCATCCTTCATCCCGACGACACCGGGAATTTCCGCGAGTCGCAACACGGTCTCGTTAGCGAGATCGGCCACCGTGCGACTCGGCACGTTGTACAGCAGAAGCGGCAGGTCCACCGTTTCCGCGATTATGCGGAAATGCCGGTACATCCCCTCCTGCGTTGGCTTGTTGTAGTACGGAACCACCGACAGGCACGCCGCAGCTCCCGCCCGCTTCGCGAAGCGCGTCAGCTCGATCGCTTCAGTCGTCGAGTTGCCGCCCGTTCCCGCGATGATGGGAACGCGGCCTGCCGCATGATCGATCGCCGCCTGGATCAGCTCGCAATGCTCCTCGACGCTGACCGTGGGAGACTCTCCCGTCGTGCCGACGATGACGATTGCCGCGGTGCCGTTCGCGATCTGGAAGTCGATGAGCCGGGTGAGTGCGGAAAGGTCGAGCGCTCCGCCTTCTTGCATCGGCGTGACGATCGCTACGAGACTGCCTGAAACCATGAATTGCGGCGATTTGCAAAAACGGCGATTCTACCCGATTCCCTCTGTCAAGAGCCTGCCGAAGCATCCCGAGCTGAAAGATGCGGCGGCCATTCGTGCGCCCTCCCGACGGCAGCCACGCGCTGCACGACCGCTTCGCGGCCCTCGTCGGTGCGCCCCTGCTCGAAGGCGATCACGGTGAGATGCGGCTGCGCAAGGCTGAGCAGTTCGCCTGGACGCAACAGGAAGTCCGACCTGACCGGATGACCGTAGCACTCGTTGCCGAGCGCGAATGTTTCGTAGAGCAGCACGCCCTTGTCACCGATGGTCGACAGCAGATGCGGAAAGAGGGGGCGATGGAGGTAATTGGTAACGACGACGGCATCGAACGTTTCCGCGGCGAAAGGCCACTGCCCCGTCTCGAGATCCACGACACGCGCCTCGATGCCCGCCACATCGGCGAGCGACGCGAGCGCCTTCGCGTCTCGATCGACTGCCAAGACGCGAGCGCCGCGAGACGCAAAATAGCGCGCGTGACGACCCTGGCCGGCGGCGATGTCGAGCACGCGGGCGCCGCTCGGCACGAGATGCGCAAACCGGCGGATCCAGGGCGAAGGCGAAAGCGTGTGATGGCGAGCGGGCGCGGACGATTCGGCCGGCGTCGTTCTCGATTTCATTGCTCGGCTCGGGCACGCCGGCGGTGCTTGGTGGCACCTCCGCGCGAGGGGACGCCACGCGCCGACGGCGTGGCGGCGCGGCTTGCTTCGAGCGCCGCCTCCTCGCGCAGCCATTCCAGAAACGCGACGACATCCGGGCGGTCGACGACGCGCGGCGCCGGAAGGGCGAAGTACCCTCGCGCCGACTCGTACTTGCGCGCGAAGGGCGCCACGAGACGGCCATCCCGGAGGTGCTCGGCGATCATCGGCAGCCGCCCGAGCGCCACGCCCTGACCGCCGACCGCCGCCTGCACCACCTGATCGTAGAGGCGAAAGCGCAGCGTCCCTGCGGGCTTGAGTCCGGGCTGTCCGTTCGACGCGAGCCAACTACGCCAATCGAGCCAAGGCGTGCGTCCTTCGGCATCGTCGAGATGCAGCAGCACGTGGTGCGCGAGGTCCGCGGGGGAGCGCAGCGGAAAGGCACCCTTGACGATCCGCGCGCTGGCCACGGGCGTCATCCGCTCGCCGAACAGGCGCACGGCGTCTCCCGGCACGGCTGCGTCGGGAAGGTAACGGACGGCGATGTCGACGTCTCCGCGCGCGAGGTCGACGACGCGATCGTCCGCGGACACGTACACCTCGACGTCCGGATGCCGCGCACGGAAGTTCGCGAGCCGGGGAATGATCCAGAGCGACGCGAACGATACGGTGGTCGACAGCGTCAAGCCGGGCGATCGCGTCCCTGCACGCACGCGATCGGCGGCGTCCGCCAGCAAGCGCAGCAAGTCGGTTACCTCGCGATGGAACGCCGCACCCGCGGGCGTCAACGCCAGCGCGCGATGGTGCCGCTCGAACAGCAGGACGCCCAGCGCATCTTCGAGCGCCTTGATTTGGCGCGACAGCGCCGATTGCGTGAGAAACAGTTCCTCTGCGGCGAGCGTGAACGAAAGCCTGCGGCCGGCGGCTTCGAAGCCCCGGAGGAAGTCCAGGGACGGCAACGCCCGTAACGCCTTATGCATTCCCCACGCTCATGCAAGCCATGCGAATTCTGCGTTTGAGCCAGTCCGTTTGCAGGGTCACAATGCCTCTCATCGAGGCAGCAGGCACGTCTTCCCGGCCGGTCGTCTCGAATGATTACTGTGCATTCTAACGGAGGTAGCCATGGCCAGCTTCGAATCCGGTACCGTCATCCGTCTCGCGTCGCGCGAGGCGATCACCCTCCCCGACATCCGGGGTGCGACATTGCGCGTCAAGAGCGGGACATTGTGGCTCACGCAGGAGCACGACCGAGGCGACGTCGTGCTTCGTGCAGGCGACAACTTCGTCGTGGAGTCGGATGGCAAGACCGTCGTGGAAGCGCAGGATGTCTCTACGTTCGCGGTCACGGGGAGCGCGGGTGCGAAGCTGCGGCTGCCGGTCCACACCCGCCGCGCGGGAGCACTGGCGGCGGCACTCATGGCGCTGTTGACCCCGGCGCACGGTTACCGCGCGCCCTACGCATGACCCAACCCGGAGGCAAGACGCAATGCCACTCGTGACCGTCACGCTGCAGAAACCGCAAACGCGCGAAGTCAAGACGTCGATTCTGGACGGCGTTCATCGATCGCTCGTTGCGGCAGGGGTTCCCGAAACCGACCGCTTTCAGCGCGTCATCGAGCTCGGCGAGGACGACTTCAGGTTCGACCCGAGCTATCCCGACGTGGGCACGTCCCGCGGTTCGAAGTTCGTGCTGATCGAGATCCTGTGGTCGGTTGGCCGGAGCGTGAAAATCAAGCGCAAGCTCGCTGCCGACATCGTCGAGGCGCTGGCGCGCAATCCGGGGCTCGACCGCGAGCAGGTCATGATCGTGTTCGTGGAAACCGCCTGGGAGAACTGGTCATTTGCGGGCGGCCGGCTGATCCACGCAACATGAGCATCTCCTTCACCGGTCCCAATTTTAAAGCCTCCGTGAGCAGAGCCGATTTTTAAAAAATGACGGCCGAGTGCGAACTCGGCCGTCACGGATCTGCGCAAAGCTTGCGGCGGCGTTACTTCTCGAACACGATCTCGCCGCGTTTCTCGCGAACATGGACGGTGTCCCCCGGCCCGAACGTGCCGGCGAGGATCTCCTTCGCGAGCGGGTTCTCGATCTGCTGCTGGATCGCACGCTTCAGCGGGCGCGCGCCGTATACAGGATCGAAGCCAGCCTGTGCGACATGCGCAAGTGCCCGGTCCTCCACGTCGAGCCGAATTTCCAGCTTCCCGAGCCGCTGCTCGAGGCCGCGCAGCTGGATCTTCGCGATGTTCGCGATCTGATCCTCCGCAAGAGGATGGAACACGACGATCTCGTCGATGCGATTCACGAACTCGGGACGGAAATTCGCCTTCACTTCCGCCATCACCGCGAGCTTGATGACGCCCGGATCCTTGTTCTCCGCCGTCATCTCCTGGATCTTGTGGGACGCGAGGTTCGACGTCATCACGATGACGGTGTTGCGAAAATCAACCGTACGTCCCTGACCGTCGGTCAGTCGCCCGTCGTCCAGCACCTGCAGCAGCACGTTGAAAATGTCGGGGTGCGCTTTTTCGATCTCGTCGAACAGGATCACCGAATACGGCTTGCGGCGCACAGCCTCGGTCAGGTAACCGCCCTCCTCGTAGCCGACATAGCCGGGCGGCGCGCCGATCAGGCGCGCGACCGAGTGCTTTTCCATGAACTCCGACATGTCGATCCGCACCATCGCCTGGTCCGTGTCGAAGAGGAACTCCGCGAGCGCGCGCGTCAGCTCGGTCTTGCCAACGCCCGTCGGGCCGAGGAACAGGAACGAGCCGTACGGGCGATTGGGATCGGAGAGACCTGAACGCGAGCGCCGGATGGCGTCGGAGACGAGCCGCACCGCCTCGTTCTGACCGATGACGCGCTGATGCAGGCGCTCCTCCATGTGCAGGAGCTTCTCGCGCTCGCCCTGCATCATCTTCGAAACGGGGATGCCGGTTGCACGGGACACGACTTCCGCGATTTCCTCTGCGCCAACTTGCGTGCGCAGCAACTGCGGCTTCTTCGCCTGCTCGCTTGCGAGCGTCTTGTCCGCCTTCTTGAGGCGCGCTTCGAGCTCGGGCAGCTTGCCGTACTGCAACTCGGACATCTTCTGCCAATCGCCTCTGCGTTTGGCCTCGTCCATCTGCAGCTTGATCTTGTCGATCTCTTCCTTGATGTGCGCGCTCGCCTCGACCTGCGACTTCTCGGCCTGCCACACTTCATCGAGATCCGCGTACTCGCGCTCGAGCCGGGTGATTTCGTCCTCGATCGCGGCGAGCCGCTTGCGCGACGCCTCGTCCTTCTCCTTCTTCACCGCTTCGCGCTCGATCTTGAGCTGGATCATGCGTCGGTCGAGCCGGTCCATCGCCTCGGGCTTCGAGTCGATCTCCATCTTGATCCGCGCGGCGGCTTCGTCGATAAGGTCGATCGCCTTGTCGGGCAGGAAACGATCGGTGATGTAGCGATGCGAGAGCTCGGCCGCGGCGACGATCGCCGGATCGGTGATATCGACACCGTGGTGGATCTCGTAGCGCTCCTGCAAGCCGCGCAGAATCGCAATGGTGGACTCGACCGACGGCTCGTCGACGAGGACCTTCTGGAAGCGCCGCTCGAGCGCCGCGTCTTTCTCAATGTACTTGCGGTATTCGTCGAGCGTCGTCGCGCCGACGCAATGCAGCTCGCCTCGAGCGAGTGCCGGCTTCAGCATGTTGCCGGCGTCGATCGCGCCCTCGGCCTTGCCTGCGCCAACCATCGTGTGCAACTCGTCGATGAACACGATCGTGCGTCCGGCATCCGCGGCGATGTCTTTCAGCACCGCCTTCAGGCGCTCTTCGAACTCGCCGCGGTATTTTGCGCCGGCAAGGAGCGCCGCCATGTCGAGCGACAACACGCGCTTCTCCTTCAGCGTCTCCGGCACTTCGCCATTGACGATGCGTTGCGCGAGACCCTCGACGATTGCCGTCTTGCCGACGCCGGGTTCGCCAATCAGCACGGGATTGTTCTTGGTGCGCCGCTGCAAAATCTGGATCGTGCGCCGGATCTCGTCGTCGCGACCGATGACCGGATCGAGCTTGCCCTCGCGTGCGCGCTCGGTCAGGTCGATCGTGTATTTGGCCAGAGCTTCGCGCTGGCCCTCGGCTTCCGCCGAGTCGACGTTCGAGCCACCGCGTACCGCCTCTATCGCGGCTTCGAGCGACTTCCGCGAAAGCCCGTGTTCCTTCAAAAGACGCCCGGTCGGTCCCTTGTCGTCGGTGAGCGCGAGCAGGAAGAGCTCGCTCGAGATGAACTGGTCACCCCGCTTGGTGGCTTCCTTGTCCGTGAGATTGAGCAGGTTATTGAGGTCGCGGGAGATCGTGATCTCGCCGCCGGTACCCTCGACCTTCGGCAGGTTGTTTATCGCGGTCCGAAGGGCGGTCTGAACCTTCGGAACCGCGACCCCCGCCCGGGCGAGAAGCGATGCCGTTCCCCCGTCCTCCTGCGCGAGCAGGGCGGCGAGGAGGTGTTGCGGCTCGATGAACCCGTTGTCGTGGCCGAGCGCCAGGCTTTGCGCATCTGAAAGCGCCTGCTGGAATTTAGTCGTGAGCTTGTCGAAACGCATGGTTGAGACTTATTCGATCAGCAAAATTTTGAACACCCGAAGGATGGGTGTGAAATACATCCTTTCAAGGCGGATCGGCCATTTTGAGGCCCAAATAGCGGCTTTCTTGACCTGGGGCAATGCCGGACGGCGGTGCTACCATTTCGTCGCAAGCCTATGCGAAACCCGGCGCACACCCCGCTGCCACGCCTGACACGTTGGCAGTGAAATCTGCCTTCCAATGCCTGAATCGGTTCCGCCCCCAAACGACTCGGAATCACCTGGGCGTCGGCCCGCGACGTTGCTCGAGCTGATCAGCGCGGTCTTCTGGAGCTTCTTCGGCGTGCGCAAAGGGGAGGCGATGCGCCGCGATGCGGTTACGATCAAGCCGCATCAGGTCATCATCGTCGGCATCGTCTTCGCGGCAATTCTCGTCATCACGTTGATCGTTCTCGTGCGCATCATCACGCGCGGCACGTAGTTCGTTGGCGAGAGCGCGAGATCCGAGCGGCCGGCACGCGGACTCGGCTCGGCGGCGTGCGGTCAAGTTCGGGGCGGCGGGGGGCCGGCTGGGCGCCGTCCGGGCCTGCCCCGAGGGTGCCCAGCCTCAGTGCGCGGAGTCCAGACCGCGTGCCGCGACGGCGCGCAGCATCAGTGCGCGGCGGCCGGTCGTGGCCGATCCTCGTGCGTGCTCCCCTTGCCAACGATTTCGCCCAGGATGGCGGCAGCGCGCACCAGCTGGTCATCGGTCGTGAGGATGTCCGGGCATAAGCGCAGATAGCGGCCACGCGCGTCCGTCACCACGTCGCGCGCCGCGAGCGACTCTCCCCACTGCCGCGCCCGGGGATCCTCGACGACGACGAACGCTCCGTGGTCCTCGCGGCCGCCGGTCGCCGCGACACCCTGCGCCGCAAGCAGCGAGACGAGCCTACGCTGCTGCTGGATCGAATAGGTGCGGATGCGCGCGGGATCGATCGCAAGTGCCAGGCTCTGGCCGCCGCGCGCCTGATAGAACGTCAGCACGGGGGGCGTCGATTCCAGGAACGCGTCACCGCCTTCGGCAAATTGTGGCGGATCGGGACGCTCATAAGTGAAAGGCGCGCGCTTGGCGAACCATCCGATGTCGAGCGTGCGAAGCGAACCGTCGAGATGACGCGGATGAAGGTAAAGGAAGCACGCGCCGGGACCGCCCCGCAGGTATTTGTAACTGCCGCCGACTGCGAAGTCGATGTCGTAACGCGCAACGTCGACGGGCATCGCACCAAGCGAGTGATATACGTCGAGCAGGATGCGCGCACCGGCACGATGCGCCGCGGCAACGATGGCGTCGAGCCCGTCGAGCCGCTGGCCGGTGTTGAACATGACCTCCGAGATGACGACGAGGTCCGCGCGAGGGCCGATCCCGGCAACGATGTCGTCGGTCGTGAAGCGCCCGTCGGCGTGCGCCTCGATGAAGCGGAGGTCGATGCGCCCGCGCCGCGCGTACTCGCGCAGGATCACGTCGAGCGAGTCGAATTCGCCGCGTGTCGCGACAACGGTGGGGACTTCGGAGCGCTCGAACGCGTTCAGGACTGCGCGCAACCCCTGCCCCGCGCTCGTCTTGGGCACGACGCAATCGCTGCGCGGCGCATTCAGCAATCGCGCGATCCGACCGCGGTACTGCTCGAGTTCGTTCATCCACGGGTCCCATGCGCCGCCCATTCGTGCGTACCACGCGGCAAGCCCTTCGCGGACGTCGTCCTCGACCTGGTCAAGCGGCCGCCCGAGCGAATGATTGGCGAGATAGATCCGCGCGGCAGATGCCATCAGCGCACGAGAAAACAGCGGGGCGATGTGCGCCAAGAGCGTTTGCTCGGTCAGCGGGCCGGCCCCGAGTGCTCCGGCAGCTGCATCGATCGGCGAAGCGAACGTCATGAGGCGCCGATGACTGTCCGCACGTCGATCAGCTCCGGAAAGAACGAATGCTCGAGCGCGCGTCGGAGGAACGCGACGCCTGACGAGCCACCGGTTCCGGTCTTGTTGCCGATGATGCGCTCGACCGTCTTCATGTGCCGGAAGCGCCAGAGCTGGAACGCCTCCTCGACGTCGACGAGCTTCTCGCACATGTCGTACGCGTCCCACCAATGCGCCGGGTCCGCGTAGATGCGGGCGAGCACGGGCACGAGGTCCGCGTTGCGCTCGTGACGCTGCCTCACGTCGCGCTGCAGGATCGCAGGGGGAACCGGCAGGCCGCGTCGCGCAAGGTGGCGCAGGAATTCATCATAGATCGACGGCGCATGGAGCAGTTCCTCGAGCTCCGAATGCGCGCGGTCGTCATGGCGAAACACGTCCAGGATCGCCGCATTCTTGTTGCCCAGCAGGAATTCGATCGCGCGGTATTGCGCGGACTGAAATCCGGA
>JBKPOL010000361.1:0-3956 GCA_046733075.1 Pseudomonadota bacterium
GAGCAGCATCGACCCATGGCCGTTCGACACGACGAAGCGATCGCGGTCGGGCCAGCGCGGATTCGCCGGGTTGTGACGCAGATGGCCGTTCCGGAGCACCTCCGCGATGTCCGCCATGCCCATCGGCATGCCCGGATGCCCGGACTTCGCCGCTTCGACCGCGTCCATGGCGAGCACACGGATGGCGTTGGCGAGATCGGTATCGCTCACTTCTGCGGCGGATTTGTACAGCGCGACGGATTCTTGCATCAGAGGAAGCTGCGCCGAGCGGACGTGCAACCGGCGGGACACCGGCGCGAAGGTCTTGAATTCAATGGCGGAAGCACAACTATTGTGCCATAATTTCGCGTTTCGATTTCGCGCGAAAGCGCGGGAGTTGTATCGAATATACGGATGGTCGCCATCGCGGCGCTCCATCAGGCACGACACATTTGGCAACGGTTGCTCCGGGATCCGGAAGACGCCCGCGCGGAAGCAGTTCCTGGAGGGTACATGCGATGGAAGGAATTCATCTGCTGGGCGAATGGTACGGTTGCCCGGCCGAACCTTTGCTGACGCAGGCCGATGCATTGCGTGACTTGTGCCGCAGGGCCGTCGACGAATCGGGTCTCACGATCGTCGGCGATCGATTCTTCCAGTTCGAGCCGCACGGCGTCACCGGCACCGTTCTGCTCGCGGAATCACACCTCGCCATCCATACGTGGCCCGAAGCGGGCTTCGTGACCGTCGACGTCTACGTTTGCAACTACACGACGGACAACACGGCCAAGGCAGAGCGCGTATTCGAGGCGCTCGAGCGCGCGCTGCAGCCCGCGCATACGCGCTTCCAGGCCATTCATCGCGGCGGCCGGGAAGCGGGCACGCCGTTGCTGCCCGGTGAAGCACTGCGTTCCGCACGATCCAGGTCCATGACGCATGACGGATGAAGCGGGCACACCGGGCGACCTCGCGCCCGGTGTGATGACGGAATATCTGACCGACGACTGGGGAATCTTCGTGCGATCGTCGCGAGCGATCGCCAAGTTCCGATCGGCGTTCCAGGACGTCGAAGTGCACGACAGCGCGGCGTTCGGCAAGCTTTTTCGGCTCGACGGCCACTTCATGACGTCCGAGCGCGACGAATTCTTCTATCACGAGAACCTGATCCACATGGCCGCGCTCGCTCATCCCGGTCCGGAGCGAGCGCTCATCATTGGCGGCGGCGATGGCGGTTCGGCGGACGAGTTGCTCAAGCATCCGTCGATGAAATCCGTGACGATCGCGGAAATCGATTCGACGGTTATCGACATTTCGCGCGAGCATCTGCGTGGCGTGCATCATGGAGCACTGGACGATCCGCGCGTCACCGTCCGGGTCGAGGACGGCTTCGCGTTCGTGCGTGCTTCGAGCGACGAGTACGACATGATCGTGCTCGACCTGACCGACCCCGGCGGCCCGTCGACACCGCTCTATACCCCTGACTTCTACCAAGCATGTGCGAGCCGGTTGACGTCGAACGGCGCACTTACGATGCACGTCGGAAGCCCGGTTGCACATCCCGACCGCGTACGGGCGGCGCTCGCCGATCTCGGGCGCGCGTTCAAGCGCGTGAGGCCCTATCTGACGTCGGTTCCGCTGTACGGCGGGCTGTGGATGATGGCCTGCTGCTCGGCGAATCTCGATCCCAATGCGCATTCGGCGGCGGCGATCGACCTGCGCATCTCCCAGCGAAAGCTGCCGCACCTGCAGTACATGAACGGCGACGCATACCGCGCGGCCCTCGCGTTGCCGAACTTCGTGCGCGCGCTCGTTTCCTGACCGACCGTTCGCGCCGCCACTTCGTCGGCGCAGTCCTCCCCCGCGTAGGCGCAAGGCCGACGCAATTCACGGCGTTCGTCGCCTCGACACCGGCGGGCGCCTCACGCATCATCCTATCGTCATCGCAGGTCGTCGAAAGCGCCTTCGGCCAGTCTTGAACGTCCACCTTTCGGCCCGATCTGTGGGTTTGAATGGAGTGCTGATCGAAGCTCTCCACCATATGAGGACGTCATGACGACCAAACTCTCCGACACGATGCACGATGCCGACTTCGTGGTGATCGATGGTGTCGTGTTCGAAACCGAGTACGTGCGAATCCCCGACGAATTCACGGTCGCGGACGATGTGGTCCTCGAAGCCCGTCATGGCGAGACCGAGCTCGCCTTCACCCAAGCGGATTTCGAGGAGGCCGAGCACGTCGCCGACGGCTTCTATCGTCTCGTCAATGGTCACCTTCTGCGCTTCCTGACGAGCGCCACGGTTCACTGATCCGTATCCGACAGGCAAGCGGCGTTCTGTAGCACGATCCCGGTTCTGGAGAGCCGGTGCGATTCGAAGCGCACCGGCTCTCTGCGCTTTTGTGCCCGCGCGCCGGCGCTGCTGTAGCGTGTCACCCCGCTTTCTCAGGTGGACGATTACAATCATTCTTCGGTCAGGGTGGAGGCGGAATGGACGCAGAGCGCAGGCATGCACTGAAGAGCGGAGGTAGCGTGATGCTCCTCGCGCTAGTTGCCGCCGCGGGTTGGGGGAAGCCTGGGGACGCGTTGGCGGCAGAGTGGAACAAGAGCGCGTTCGACACGCATTCAATGGATGAAACGATGAAGGCGCTGGGCGGAAGCGCACCAGTGCCGAGCAAGGACATCGCGTTCTTCTCGACGCCGGACATTGCCGAGAACGGCGCCGTCGTGCCGATCGGCATCACGAGCCAGGTGCCGAACACGCAATCGATTGCGATCCTGGTCGAAAAGAATCCGAACATGCTGGCCGCCGTCTTCGACATCCCCGCCGGGACCGAGCCCTCGCTGTCGACGCGTATCAAGATGGGCCAGACGTCGAACGTCTTCGCGCTCGTCAAGGCCGACGGCAAGTACTACGTGGCGTCGAAGGAAATCAAGGTCACGCTCGGCGGTTGCGGCGGGTAGCCGCAGACGTAGCCGACAGGACCTGGAAGGAGCGCGCGATGGCAGATCCGATGAAGATCCGGGCGAACGCGGTGGGCGATTCGACCGAGGTGAAGGTGCTGATGAGCCACGAGATGGAAACCGGCCAGCGCAAGGATGCGCAGGGCCAGACGATTCCCGCGTGGTTCATCCAGAACGTGCAGGTGATGCACAACGACAAGGTGGTGCTGGCCGCCCAGTGGGGTCCCGCAATCGCGAAGAACCCGTTCGTCTCGTTCAAGTTCAAGGGCGGAGCCAAGGGCGACAAGGTGAAAATCACCTGGACGGACAACCATGACGAGACGCGCACCGACGAGGTCGTGATCGCCTGAGTGCCGGCGAGGGTGTGCGAGGGAACGACATGCAATCGATGAAGCGCCGGACGAGCATAAACGCATTTTTGCTCGCTGCACTCGGCGCTGTGTTCGGGGGTGCGTACGCGCAGTCGTCGGCCGTCGACGAGATCGCGAAGTACCGTGAGGCGCTCCAGGATGGGAATCCCGCGGAGTTGTGGGAGGCGCGCGGCGAGGAACTGTGGAGGAAGCCGCAGGGCCCGAAGAACGTGTCCTTCACGGCGTGTGACCTCGGCCTAGGGCCGGGGGTCGTGAAGGGCGCCTATGCCGCGCTCCCCCGCTATTTCCCGGACGCGGGCCGCGTGATGGACCTCGAGTCGCGCCTCGTCTTCTGCATGGTGAACCAGCAGGGCATGACGGAAGCGGACGCGACTGCCAACAAGTTCGGCAACGGCAATCAGCAGAAATCGAATCTCGAGGCGCTGGCCGCGTATGTGACCTCGCAGTCGCGCGGCGTGAAGATGAACGTCCCGCTCGACGAGCCGCACGTGCGCGACATGTACGCGCTCGGCGAGAGCATGTTCTTCTATCGCGGCGGCACGCACGACTTCGCGTGCGCGACCTGCCACGGCGACGATGGCAAGCGTATACGGCTGCAGGACCTGCCGAACCTGACGAAGGTCGAAGGCGCGCAGAAGGCGTACAC
>JBKPOL010000362.1:0-11126 GCA_046733075.1 Pseudomonadota bacterium
GCCCTGCACCGCGCCGAGCGCGAAGATGCCGGCGAGCGGCCAGACGAACCGCGCCGGAATGCGGCGCCGCGCGAGGAGCCACGCGTACGGCGCCAGGAACGCGACGCCGATGGCGCGACCGAGCAGCCGGTGAACGTACTCCCACCAGAAGATGCCCTTGAACTCGGCCAGCGTCATCGCGCGATTCACCTCCCGAAATTCGGGCGACGACTGGTACTTCTCGAATGCCTCGTTCCAGTCGGCGAGCGTGAGCGGTGGCAGCGCGCCGACGATCGGCTGCCATTCCGTGATCGACAACCCGGAATGCGTAAGACGCGTAACGCCGCCGACGACAACCATCGCGAACACGAGCAGGCAGCAGAAGGCGAGCCACGTGACGACGCCGCGCGTCGACGCGTTCCGCGGCTGCGTACGAGCGTGCGCGAGCTCCGCACCCGCGGTGGACGACGCAACCGTCATCCGTCGGCGCTCCTCGCGCGGCCTTCCTCAGTGAACCTGATGCACACGTGACGCTTCCTTCTGGCCCGAGTCCGTACCCGACGCGGCCTCGACGTTCGCCACCACTTCGATCGTTCCGGCCTTGTCGAAGGTGAGCGTCAGCGGCACGCGGTCGCCCGCGTGCAACGGCTTGACGAGATCGACGAGCATCGCGTGGTAGCCGCCGCCTGCGAGGGACACACTGCCGCCGGCAGGAATGTCGATCCCAGTGATCGCGCGCATCTTCATCAGATTGCCTTCCATCGTCATGCTGTGCAGCTCCACGGAGCGCGCCGCCGCCGAGGTGGCGGCAACCAGCCGGTCCGGCACACGGCCGGCGTTGCGAACGCTGAAATAGGCAGCGCCGGTACGTGCGCCAGGCGGTGTCGGCAGCGCATAGGGATGCTCGATGCGCAGATCCTTGAGGGTGTAGTCGGAGGCGACGGCGATACTTGCCAGCGCGAAGAATGCACTGACGAGCCAGCGGGACAGTGGGGGCATCCGCGTCATTTTACCGCGTGTCGTTGACAGCCCGGCCGGCACGCCGTCTAATCGGCCGGACCAACTGACCAGAGCGCCGAAAGCGAGCGATGCCGCTTGGCTTCCAACGACGCCGACAGAACCCAACCACGGAGGTCCCCATGCAAGCTCTTTTCCGGGTAATCGCGCGCACCGTCGCGGCGCTGGCACTTGTCGCAGCGGGCGCCGCATCGGCGCAACAGGCAATCACTTTGCATGGCGCCGTGCAGTTCAACGACGACCACGCGTTCAACAGGGCGCTCGTTCGCTTCCAGGAGCTAACGGCCAAGTACTACGGCAAGCCGATCAACTTCGTGCTGCACAAGAACAGCGAGCTCGGCCTCGAGAAGGACTACTTCGCGTACATGAACCAGGGAATCTCGGTCGACTACGGCATCGTGTCTCCGGCGCACATGTCGACGTTCTCGAAGGCGGCGCCGTTCATCGACGCCCCGTTCCTGTTCCGCGATCTCGATCACTGGAACAAGGTGCTCGACGCCGATACGCTGAAGCCCATTGCCGACGAAGTGGCCGCCAAGGGCGACGTGATGCTGATCGGCTTTGCAGGGGGCGGAACGCGCAACATCTTCGCGAACAAGCCGGTGCGCAACCTGGCCGAGATGAAGGGGCTGAAGGTGCGCGTGCAAGGTGCGCCGATCTGGAGCAAGACGTTCGCCGCGATCGGCATGTCGCCCACGGTGATCGCCTACGACGAGATCTACAACGCCATCCAGAACGGTGTCATCAATGCCGGCGAGAACGAGGCGGCCGGCGTCGAGGCGATGAAATTCTACGAAGTCGGCCCTAACCTCAACATGACGCAGCACGCCATCACGATCCGGCCGATCTGCTTTTCAGGCAAGACGTTCAAGAAGCTGCCAGCGGACCTGCAGGCCGCGATCGTCAAGGCCGGCAAGGAAGCAGGCCAGTACGGACGCCAGATCGAGTCGAGCGAGGATTCTAAGAAGCTCGATGCGCTCGAGGCAGCCGGCAAGCTCAAGAAGATCCCGTTCGCCGACCGCGCCGCGATGAAGAAGGCGGCCGATCCCGTAATGGCCGAATACGCGAAGGAAATCGGCGCCGAGGCGATCTACAGCAAGATCAATTCGCTGTAGCGCCTTCCGCGAAACGTCCGGCGGAGGCGATTGCTTCCGCGGGTCTTTTTTTACCTTGGCGATCGCCGCAAGCTTTCGGAACCGGACATGCGCAAGTTCATCGCTGCCTACTATCGTCTGCTCGACGTGCTGCTCGTTCTCACCGTGGCAATCCTCATCGTGCCGGTGACGCTCCAGATGATCTCGCGCTTCACCGCGCTGATCCCCGCGTGGATCTGGACCGAGGAAATGGCGCGCTTCCTGTTCATCTGGATGGTTATGCTCGGCGCCATGATCGGCGTCCGGGACGGGACACACTTCGATGTCGACGTGTGGCCCGAGCTCAAGCCGCGCGCCAACGCGATGCTGCACGTCGTTTCAATGCTGTTCGTGCTGCTCTTCGCCCTGGTCTTCGTGTGGTACGGCTTCAAGTTCGTCCAGTTCGGCTGGAACCAGACTTCCGAGCTCGCCGACATGCCGATGACGTACATCTTCATTGCGTGGCCGCTGACGGGTCTCACGTGGCTGCTGTTCGGCTTCGAGCGGCTGGCCGGCGACATTCGCTTCCTTCGGCACGGCACGCTGGCGGGAGACGCGCCGCAGACGCGCGAGATCGGTACGGGAAGCGTGGTATGAGCGTCGCGTGTGCCGACGACGTTCGCGCGCGCGGCGAGGCAGCGACATGACGGGAGCGGCACTCACTCCGGTGGTCGCGGCGCTGTGGCTGTTCGGAACGTTCTTCCTACTGATGATCCTGCGCGTGCCGGTCGCGTTCGCGCTCGGTCTCGCATGTCTGCCGGTACTGTTCATCGAGCCGAGGTTGTCGCCCATGGTCGTCTTCAACACAACGTTCAAGGCGTACAACTCGTTCATCCTGCTCGCGGTGCCGTTCTTCCTGCTGACGGCCAACCTGATGAACGTCGGCGGCATCACCGACCGCCTCGTGACGCTTTCGCGGACGATGGTCGGCAACTTTCCCGGCGCGCTCGCGCAGATCAACGTGCTCCTGTCGGTGTTCTTCGCCGGAATATCCGGCTCGTCGACCGCCGATGCGGCGAGCCAGGGCAAGATCTTCATCGAGGCACAGGTCAAGGAAGGCTACGATCTGTCGTTCTCGATCGCGATCACCGCGGTATCGGCGGTGCTGGCGGTGATCATTCCGCCGTCCATCCTGATGGTGGTGTGGGGCGGCGTGCTGCAAGTGTCGATCGGTGCGCTGTACCTCGCCGGTGTCGTACCGGGCCTGCTGATTGGACTGGCCCAGATGGCGACCGTGCACGTGTACGCGAAGGTGCGCCATTACCCGACATATCCGCGCGCGACGTTCCAGCAGTTCCTGAAGGCAGCGGCCATCTCGATTCCCGCGCTGATGACGCCGTTCATCATCGTCGGGGGCATCCTGCTCGGCTGGTTCACGGCGACCGAATCGGCGGCGGCCGCAGTGATCTATGCGGCCGTGCTGTCACTCGGCTTCTACCGCGAAATGAGCCGGCAGCAGTTGTGGCAGGCGCTGCTCGAAACCGGCAAGCTGTCGGCGATTGCGCTCTTCTGCGTCGGCACTGCGTCGGTCTTCGGGTGGCTGCTTGCGTATTTCCAGATCCCGAAGGCGCTGCTCGAGAACGTGACGTCGTGGGGCCTCGGCCTCGTCGGTGTCGGGTTCTTCATCGCGTTCGTGTTTCTCGTCGTCGGCTGCTTCCTCGACGCCATTCCCGCCATCATCATCGTCGGCACGACGCTGCAGCCGCTCGCCGCGTCGGTCAACATGCACCCCGTATCGTTCGCGATCATCGGCATCGTCGCACTCGCGTTCGGGCTCGTCACGCCGCCGTACGGCTTGTGCCTGATGATCTCCTGCGCGATCGCGAAGGTGCGGCTGCGCTACGCGCTGAAGGACACGATGATCATGCTCGTCCCCATGCTCCTCGTCCTGGCGGCGCTGATCGTGTGGCCGGAAATTCCGCTCGTCGTGCCGAGGATCTTCGCACCGGAATTTCTGAAGTAAACTTTCCGATCACGCGGCGAACGTTGTCGCGAGGTCCGGACACCCCGCCCATGCTCGAGCTTCGCCCATTGTCCGACGGCTTCGGTCTCGAAGCGCACGGCGTGAATCTCGCAGAACCGCTCGACGAAGCCGCCTTCACCGACGTTGCCCAGGCGTTCTTCCGCGCGCAGGTGCTCGTCGTGCGCGACCAGCGGCTGTCGCCTGCGCAGTTTGTTGCGTTCGCGCGCCGCTTCGGTCCGCCGGAGCCGCATGTGATCGATCAGTTCCACCACCCGGCCGACCCGAACATCCTGATCCTGTCGAATCGGGTCGCCGACGACGGCACCCCGCTGGGACTGGCCGATGCGGGCACGTACTTCCACACCGACTACTCCTATCTCGATGTTCCGGCGCGCGCGACCACCCTGTATTCGATCGAAGTGCCGGCCGTCGGAGGCAATACGTTGTTCGCCAACCAGTACGCCGCGTACGACGACCTGCCGAACGCCATGAAACGGCGGATCGATCCGCTCGTCGCCATTCATCACTACGGCAATCGCAACAACGTCGACGAGGCGACCCGCACCGCCGCCTCGGTGCTCACGCCCGAGCAGAAAGCGAAGATGCCGCTCATCACGCATCCGGTCGTGCGCACACATCCGGTCACCGGCCGCAAGGCGCTCTACGCCGTGTCCGGAAGCTCGTTCGGCATCGTCGGGATGCGCGACGACGAAGCGCACGCGCTGCTCGACGAGCTCGCCGCGCACGCGACGCATCCACGCTATCGGCTCAGTCTCCCGTACGGTGTCGGCGACGTCGTCATCTGGGATAACGCATCGCTCCTGCACTCGGCCACGCTCGTCGATCCCGCGCACCCGCGCACGCTGTGGCGGATCACGATCAAGGAACCGGCATCCTCGGGGCGCGCCGCGCAATTGCTCGCGCCCACGTTCGCGAACGCGTCGATGTAGCGTTGCGTTTCCGCCCGGAGCGACAGCGGCGGCCGGATTCGAATGCGGGACGCCGGTCAGGGCCTCTTAAGGTTCGGACCGTAGAATCGGACGCGTCCCTCCGGAGCGCCCATGCGAATCCTGCTCGTCGAAGACGACGCGATGATCGGCAAGACGCTGCAGCAGGCGCTGCAGCAGGATGGGTATGCCGTCGACTGGGTGAGCGACGGCCGCGCGGCGCAGGCCGCGATCGCGGCCGCCGACGACGCTTACGCGATGGTGCTGCTCGACCTCGGCCTGCCGAAGAAGGATGGGATCGAGCTATTGCGCGATCTCCGCCGCCAGGGAAACCGGATCCGCGTGCTGGTCGTCACCGCCCGGGACGCCGTCGCCGACCGTGTCGCCGGCCTCGATGCCGGCGCCGACGACTACTTGACCAAGCCCTTCAGCCTCGACGAGCTCGGTGCACGCATGCGCGCACTGCTGCGGCGCGACGTCGCGCGAGAGGACAACGTGCTTCGCCACGGCGACCTCGCGCTCGACACGGCGACCCACGCCGTGACCAAGAACGGACGACCCATCGACCTGTCCGCACGCGAGTTCGCGCTGCTCGCGGCGCTGCTCGAGCGCCCCGGGGCCGCGTTGTCGAAGGCGCAACTCGAGGAGCGGATGTACCGCTGGGGCGACGAAGTCGAAAGCAACGCGGTGGAAGTGCACATCCACAAGCTGCGCAAGAAGCTCGGCAGCGAAACGATTCGAACGCTGCGCGGCGTCGGCTACGCGCTCGCCTGAGACGTCGCGATGACATCCATCCGGCGCACGCTGCTCGTCTTCCTGCTCGCCGGCCTCGCCATCATCGCGCTGGCCACGAGCGGCGCAACCTATCTCGCCGCGCGGCGCGAGGCGGGCGAACTGCTGGACCTGCAGTTGAAGCAGCTCGCCTATTCGACGCGAATCGACGACCTCCTGCGCGGACGGCAGCCTGGCTTCGAATCGCGGCGCGATCCTCAAGCGCAGGGCATTACCGAGCTCGTCACGCAGATCTGGGACCGCGACGGCGTCCTCGTTTACTGGTCGCAGCCGGGCATGGGTTTGCCGGTCCCGGCGACCGAAGGGTACTCGACGGTCCGGCACAACGGCCGCGACTGGCGCGTCTACACACTCGTACAGGGCACTCACGCGCTGCAGGTCGCGCAGGCCGAGAACGAGCGGGAGGCCATCGCCACGCAAACGGCGTTTCGTACGCTGCTTCCCTTTCTTGCGCTGCTGCCGGTGTTCGGTGCCTTGATCTGGCTTGCCGTTGGACGGGGTCTCGAGCCGCTCGACGCCGTGTCGCAGGCCGTCGCCCGGCGCCGGCCCGATGCGCTGGCGCCGCTCGCCGAGCGCGGGCTCCCTGAAGAGCTGCGGCCGCTCGTCGCGAGCCTGAACGGCCTGCTCGCGCGACTCTCCGAGGCGCTGGCCGCGCAGCGGCGCTTCACGGCCGACGCCGCCCACGAGCTCCGTACACCGCTCGCGGCCCTCAAGTTGCAGCTCGATCTCGCGCGGCGCAACGGCGCCGCGACCGGGATTGCCTCGCTCGACGACTTATCGGCAGGCGTGGAGCGCGCATCGCATGTCGTCGAGCAACTTCTGACGCTCGCACGCATCGAGCCCGAGGCATTCGCGGAGCGGCGCACCGAATGCGATCTCGCCGCGATTGCGCGCGACGCGATCGTCTCGCGCGCATCCCTCGCGGCGGCGAAATCGATCGACCTCGGACTTGCGCGCACAGCGGATGCGAAGGTCCTCGGCGATCCGGCAACGCTCGCCATCCTGCTCTCGAATCTGCTCGACAACGCGATTCGCTACACGCCGGCCGGCGGACGCATCGACGTCGCGATCGACAAGGAAGAGGGGGTCACGACGCTCGTCGTCGCGGACACCGGGCCCGGCATCCCGCCCGAAGATCGGGAGCGCGTTTTCGACCGCTTCTATCGGGTCGCGGTGAACGAGGAATCGGGGAGCGGCCTCGGACTGTCGATCGTCAAGCGCATTGCCGATGCGCATCGCGCGACGATTACGCTCGACGCGCCCGCGCAAGGAAGCGGGCTCGTCGTTCGCGTGCGCTTCCCCGCACACCCTCGTGATGTCCGGGAGGGCTAGTCCTTAAGGTCTCGTTAAGTTCGCGTCCGTATATTGCAAGCGTCCGGCCCGCCAACGTCAAAGGGCCCAGGTTTTCAGGAGATTTCGATGGAACCGAGACTTCGCATGAAACAAATTACGGTGGCCATCGCCGCCGCGGGCTTCGGTCTCGCGGTCGGCGCCGGCTACAACCGGCTCGACACGTCCGCACTGTCCCTCGCGAACGCCGCAACGCCTCCCGCAGTCACGGCGCCCGTTGTCGCCTCGACCGCCGCAGCGCGTCTTCCCGACTTCACCGGCCTCGTCGATCGTGCAGGCGCTGCGGTGGTGAACATCAGCACGGTCGGATCGACGCGCGACGCCGCGCTCGGCTCCGACGATGACGACGACAATCCGCTGAACGAGTTCTTCAAGCGATTTGGCGGACCCAACGGACCGGGTCCCAACTTCCAGCCGCGCGCCGTGCCTTCGCGTGGCGTCGGCTCCGGCTTCATCGTCAGCCCGGACGGTTACATCGTCACCAATGCGCACGTCGTCGACGGGGCGAAGGAGGTGACGGTCCGCCTGACCGATCGCCGGGAATTCACTGCCAAGGTGATCGGCGCAGACAAGCGCACGGACATCGCTCTCATCAAGATCGACGCCAAGGCGAGTTTGCCGGCGCTCGACCTCTCGAGCCCGCCCGCGCCGCGGCAGGGTGAGTGGGTCGTCGCGATCGGCTCGCCGTTCGGTTTCGAGAACAGCGTATCGGCAGGCATCGTGAGCGGTGTGCACCGCGCGTTGCCGGGCGGGCAGATGACGCCCTTCATTCAGACGGACGTCGCGGTCAATCCCGGCAACTCCGGCGGCCCGTTACTGAACGCCGCCGGCCAGGTCGTGGGCGTCAATTCGCAGATCTACAGCCGTTCCGGGGGCTACATGGGACTGTCGTTCGCGATCCCGGCCGACGTTGCCGCGAACGTCGCGCAGCAGCTCAAGGAACACGGGAAGGTAAACCACGGCCGACTGGGCATCGGCATCCAGGGGCTCAACCAGGCGCTCGCGCAGAGCTTCGGCCTGCCCGACGCCAACGGCGCGCTCGTCGGCACCGTCGAGAAGGACAGCCCGGCGGAGAAGGCGGGCTTCAAGACCGGGGACGTGATCCGCAAGATCGACAACGTCGCCGTCAACGACAGCACGGACGTCACGAGCCGCGTCGGCAACATGGCGCCCGGCACGAAGGTGAACGTCGAGGTATGGCGCGAGGGCAAGCCCGTCACGCTGACTGCGACGATCGGCACGTTCGACGATACCGAGAAGGTCGCGTCCGCCGGCAAGTCCGCGCAAGGCCAGGGCAAGCTTGGTGTTTCCGTACGGGCGCTGACGGCCGAAGAGAAGGCGGAGATCGGCCATGACGGCGTGGTGGTAGAGAACGCAGGTGGCGCCGCGGCGCAAGCGGGCATCCAGCCGGGTGACGTCATCGTCAGCGTCGGCGCAGCCAAGGTCACCTCGCCCGAGGAACTGAAGCGGCACGTCGACAAGGCTTCGGGCAACGTAGCGCTGCTGATTGAGCGCAACGGCCAGAAGATCTTCGTCCCGGTGCGAATCGGCTGATCGGTCAATCGTCGTCATGGGCCCCTCGGACGCGTCCGGGGCCCTTTTTTTGGCTTGCTCTGCGAGGCGGCCGACGGCAAAGTCGATCGCGCACAGCGCAAGGCCGCCGCGCAGCCGCGCAGGTGGGAAGCGAAGCCCGAGTCGTCGACGCGCACGCCGGTCAACGACCGCTTCCGCTCCGCCGCCGGACAGAGCCCTACGGCCCGCACGCCTTGGCGGCCCAGGGAGGCGTCTACCGCGCTTTTTGGGGCCTAACGCGCTTCGGCGAGCAGCTTCCGTACGCTCCTCCGCGTTCTGTCGAGATACGCCGCACCGAAAAGGTTCAGGTGGTTCACCAGGTGGTAGAGGTTGTACATCTCCCGCCTTGTCGCATACCCGGGTCGTGTCGGTCGAAGCGCTTGGTAGGCAGCGTGGAACTCGCGACCGAAGCCGCCGAACAGCTCGGTCATCGCTACATCCACCTCCGCGTCGCCCACATATACCGCAGGGTCGAAAACGACAGGCTCGCCCGAGGGAAGCGCCGCGGCGTTACCCGGCCACAGGTCGCCGTGGACGAGCGACGGGGTCGGTTCATGTCCCGCAAGCAGGCGCGGCACTTCGACGAGCAACCGCTCGGCGTGCGGGGCGAGGTCGAGGAATCCGTTCGCGAATGCACGCTCGAATTGCGGGCGCAATCGCATGTCGCGAAAGAACGCAGACCAGTCGTCGGTCCAGGCATTCGCCTGCGCGCTGCCGCCGATCCAGTTGTCGCGGTTCCAGCCGAAACGCTCGCGGTTATTGCCGTTCGGCGGCGTCGAATGGTGCAGCTGCGCAAGCGCACGACCGAGCGCCGCCGCGTCGGCGAGCGGCCGCAGGTCAAGCCATTCCAGGACTAGGAACGCGACCGACTCCGCAACACCCGACGCACGCACGTCAGGCAGCCGCAACGCTTCCGTGCCCAGCAGTGCGCGCAGACCTTCCGCTTCGCAGTCGAGCATCCCGGCGTGGCTTCCTGAGGAAAGCTTGACGAAGTGGCGCTCATCGCCCGAGATGAGGACCCACGCTTCACCCCAGCCGGTGGGTCCGACGCGGCGCCATCGACCCTCCGAGGCTCCTAGCGCGCGCAGGACCGCCGATCCAATCGCGGGCTCTGCCATCGGCTGTGACGCTCGGTCGGACATCGGTCTCCGAATCGGCGAACGCGCGGGTCCGCAAGGGTGCAGCGTCTTCAATGACGCAGCGTGTCGATTCCCTGCGCGATGCCGGCGAGCGTCAGCGGAAACATCCGCGGTCCGAGAGCCTGCAGGACGATCTGCGTCGTGCGCGTGTACTCCCACGTGCGGACCGGTTCGGGATTCCACCAGACGACGCGCCGGAAGTGGCCAAACATGCGCGCGAGCCATGCGATGCCAGGTTCCAGGTTGCGATACTCGGCACTGCCATCGATTGCCGTCAGCTCGTAGGGATTCATCGCGGCGTCTCCAACGATGATCGTCTTCCAGTCCGGCCCGTACGTGCGCAGGAGTTCCAGCGTGCTGAACCGCTCGTTTCGCCGACGCACGCTGTCGCGCCAGACATGGTCGTAGATGCAGTTGTGGAAGTAGAAGTGCTCGAGATGGCGAAACTCGGATTTCGCGGCGGAGAAGAGCTCCTCGCAGACGTCGACGTGCGGATCCATCGAGCCTCCGACGTCGAGGAACAGCAGCACCTTCACGCGATTGCGTCGCTCGGGCTGCAGCTTGAGGTCGAGCCATCCGGCGTTTCGCGCGGTGCCGTGGATCGTGCCGTCGAGGTCGAGCTCCTCGGGGACGCCTTCCCGCGCGAAACGGCGCAGGCGTCGCAACGCGATCTTGATGTTGCGGGTGTTGAGCTCGACGTCGCCGTCCAGATTGCGAAAGCTCCGCTCGTTCCATATCCGGACCGCACTGCGTGAGCCTCCTTCCGCGCCGACGCGGATGCCCTCCGGGTTGTATCCGTACGCGCCAAAGGGACTGGTGCCGCCCGTGCCGATCCATTTGCTTCCACCCTGATGGCGCCCGCGTTGCTCGGCAAGTCGCTGCCGGAACGTTTCAAGCAGCTTGTCGAGACCGCCGAGGGCCTCGATCGCCTCCTTCTCCTCCTCGCTCAAATTGAGCTCGAGCTCGCGGCGCAGCCATTCGTCCGGAACGTCGCCACGGACGTCGAAGATGTTGTCAACGCCTTTGAAGTACGTCCCGAACGCGACGTCGAAGCGATCGAAGAGCTGCTCGTCCTTCACGAGGCACGCGCGTGCCAGCACGTAGAAGTCCTTGAGCGACGTCGACACGACGCCCCTCTGGAGCGCGGTGAGGAGCGTCAGGAATTCCCGCGTGGACACGGGCAATCGGAAAGACTTCAGATGAAGGAAGAACCGGACGAGCATCAGCCTTGCTC
>JBKPOL010000363.1:0-12991 GCA_046733075.1 Pseudomonadota bacterium
TGTAATCGGTGATCGGCTGCGGAACGTCGATGCGCGGAAAGTCGCGCAGGTTCGCGCCCACCGCGAGCAGATTGCGCGCCTCGTGCTCGTAGTCGAGCTCGTGGCGAAGCGCGATGCGGAACTCCTCGAGCATGTTGAGGATCCGATAGCGCCGGCCCAAATCGGTATGTCCCTCGAGAAATTCCGCAAACTGCGTGAGGATCTCGAAGTCGTCTGCGATCTGCGCCGTGATGTCTGGCCGTTGCACCTTCACCACGACGGGTCGGCCATCGCGCAGCGCCGCCGCGTGCACCTGTCCGAGGGACGCGGCCGCAATCGGCTGCCGATCGAAGCGCGCAAACGCCTTGGAGATCCGTACGCCCAGCTCGCTCGCGACGATTTCCTCGACCTGCTCGTACGGAAACGGCTTCACGTTGTCCTGGAGCCGGGAGAGCGCCTTCAGGTAGGGCTCAGGCAGCAGGTCCGGTCGCGACGACAGGACCTGACCGAGCTTGACGAACGTCGCACCCATCGCCTCGAGGTCATCGGCAAGCTCATCCGGCGGTGCCGCTTCCGGCGCAGACGTTGGAAGTTGTTCCCCGCCGAATGACTGGTCGAGGTCAAGCGCGCTCACGAGATCGGCGCGCCCGTACTTCAGCAACAGCACGCAGATCTCCTTGTAACGCTTGATGTGGGCAGCGGAAATTTTCATCGGGGCGTCTGCCGGTCCGCCCTTGGACGGATCGACAACGCGTTCGCAGAACCTTGGTCATGCAAAACGCGCGCCGACCATCAGTGCGATGCGGCGTCGCCGAGATCGAGCGTGACCACCCGAGTGGCCACGAGCGTGATCGACCCGTTCAGCCGGTTGTGGCCGGTATCGCTGTACTGGAAATCGTAGACGCGCCGGAGCTTCACGCGCCCGTCGCCGTCACGCACCGGGCGCAGCGAGCGCAATGCGACCGTATCGTCGAGAAACAGGAAACCACGCGCCTCGCACGCGGCGCGCATTTCGGCGTTGGCTCGCTCACGCGCGCGCAGCGTGTCCCACACCACCCAGCCGACGGACAAGAACAGCAGCAGCGCGACGATTTCCGCGGGACCGAGGATCAACCGCGGCCCCGATCGCGAGGCGGGGCGGTGCCGGCCGAAACCGTCGACAACCGCGTTCGACGGTCCGTCAGTTCACGATCCACGGATCGAGCGGCGGCACCGCGGGCGTGCCGGCGACTCGAACCGCGTACTCGTACTCGCCCGGGTCTTTCCGGTTCATGCAGGCGAAGCGTTGTTCATTGGCTTCGCGGTGGCAACTGAAGACGCTTTGCCCGGCTTGCGTCTTGAAAGCGATGCCGTCGTTCGTCGCGAACGTGTAGGACTGGCCGGGCTTGTTCACCAGCACCCATACGATGTCGTTGCCACGCGAACGCACGCGCGGATGGTCCACGCTCGCCCGGCACGCGCCCTGCGCGCAGGTCACTTCCACGCTCACACGGCATTGCTGCGCGCTGTTGCAGACGAAGTCGGCACCTTCCTGCCCGCCCGGAGGCGACGCGCAGCCGACGAGACCTGCAATGGCCGCCCACGCGATCATGGCAAGCGCAATGCGCCGGCCCTTGCCCGAGCCTGGCCTGCATCCAAACCCAATACGTGAATCGATCATTGCTGTCTCCTGCGGTGCAGGGCCGATCGCCCGGGCGTGACTATACTTCGGCCACGTCAGTCTGCGCGGGATGCGGATGCTATCGTTGCGGCCCGTCAGGTTCGGAAGGCGTCCAATGCCCACGGCGGAAGCGGTACCGGGTATCTCCCACGCGATTCAACTCGCGATCGCTCCCGTGTTCCTCCTCACTGGAATTGCCGCGTTGCTCGGCGTGATGGCCAACCGCCTCGCCCGCGTCATCGATCGCGGCCGGGCGCTCGAGCAGTCCTGGAAATCCCTGGATGCGCAGGAGCGCGGACTGGCGCGCACCGAGCTCGCGTTCCTCGAACGGCGTCGCAGGCTTGCGAGCTGGTCGATCAATTTCTGCACGGCGGCCGCGCTGCTGGTGTGCCTCGTCATCGGCGTATTGTTTCTCGACGAGTTCTTCGCCACGAACCTGCGGCTGGTCGAGGGACTGCTGTTCGTGCTCGCGATGGTGGCCGTGATCGGGGGCTTGACGTCTTTCCTGCGCGAGGTCTATCTCGCGACGCACTCCACGAGCCTCGACCCGGCGCGCTTCGACGTGCCGCGCGCCGGATAATGGTTGCACTACTGATCACGCCTCGTGCGACCGCCACGCGCACCAACGTGCCGCTGATCAGTCCGTACCGCCCGCAGCGACCGGCCGGCCCTCGCCGGTCACGCCGATCAGCCGCGACACGCGGATGGGAACGTCTGCGCGTTGCAGCTCCGCGACGCGTTGCTGCAGCCGGCTGTCTGCCATGGTCATGCGTGCGCGCAGGCGGACGTACTCGGCCCAGGATGCGATCACGTAGCGCTCGACGAAGCGGCCTTCCTCGGCCAGGTCCCGAAAGACCCGCCAGCTCGTTGCTCCGTTGCGTCGTCGCGTCGGGCCGACTTTCTGGATCGCCCTGAGGAACGCGTCGCGGTTCGCCGGATCGATTCGATATTCGAGCTGGATGAGTACGGGGCCGTCATCCGGAAGGGGCTCCGTGGCGACTGCAAGCTCCGGGAGCCGCGCGTCAGGAACGATGTCCGCCTCTTGCCCCATCTCGACACGCACGCGGCGATAGAGCCATTGCAGCACGATCACCGCGCCCGCGGAAACGCCGAGCGCCCAGCGGGTGCCAACGGCCGATGCGACAGCGCCCCAAACGGCGCTGCCGAGCGCCAGGCAGCCTTGTGTCGCGACGAGGTTCATCGCCACGGCGCGCGCGCGAACCCATGCCGGCGCGCTGCTCTGCGTACCGGCCGAGAGGCTCGCGAACACATAGACCCATGCCGCGCCCGCGCAGCCGGCGCCCACGAGCGCGAGCCAGGTATCGACCGTCAGCGCGACGACGTACATCGCCAGCGCCCACAGCACCCCGCCCGACGTTACGACCTTGTTCATCGATTGACGATGCAGCAGGCCTGGGATGGAGATGGCGCCCACGATCGCGCCAATGCCGAAGCTCGCGGACAACAGGCCGAATCCACCGGCGCCGAGACCGAGCTGATCGCGCGCGATAACGGGGAGCAATGCCCAGAATGCACTCGCGCACACGCTGAATGCCAGGTTGCGAATGATCAGCGCGCGCATCGGCAGCGAGTGACGTACATAGCGCAGGCCGATCATCACGCCGGACAACAGCCGCTCGGGAACGCCCGGCAGCGCGACCTCCGGCGGTCGCGTGCGACGCATCGCCACGAACATCGGGACGAAGAAGAAGGCTCCCACGACGAGCGCGCTGCCGGAGCTCAGTGCAGCGGCGATTGCGCCCGCAAGCGCGGGACCGAGGGCGCGCGCGACATTGAACGCAACCGAGCCGAGCGCGACGGCGCGCGAGAGCTCCGCGCGCGACACGAGCTCGTTGATGCTCGCCTGTTGCGCAGGCAGATAGAAGGTGAAACCGGCGCCGACCAGAAACGTGAGGAACAGCAGCGTGGCCGGGCCGATGATTCCGAAGAGCGCGGCGAAGCCGAGGATCAGGCTCGCGGCGAAAAGCAAGACCTGCGTGACGATGATGACGCGTCGCCGATCGACGATATCGGCGAGCGTGCCCGCGAAGAGACCGAAGAGCAGCGTGGGCGCCGTGCTCGCGCTTTGCACGAGCGCCACCATCAGCGCGGACGTGGTCAGCGTCGCCATCAGCCACGCCGAAATCGTCGCCTGCATCGTGTAGCCGAGCGCCGCGCCAATCGATCCCAGGTAGAAATTGCGGAATACCGGGTTGCGAAGCGGCGAAGACTGCAACGACTGCGTGACGAAGGCGGGGAGGCGGGCGGTCACGCTGCGAAGTTTAGCGTGACGCGCGGCTGCGCCCGTGGCCGGCCACCCGCTGCCCCGCTTCATCTGAGCGCGGCGTGCCGAAGCGCTCGGGGACGAGGCGTAAACTTGAAGGCGATTCAAGTCATCCGCGGTCCGCGCGTGGTTCCTGAGAACGGTTGGTAAACAGGGTCGATGATCGAGCGTCTGCGCATTCGCGAGGTCGTCGAGAACTGGGCGCTATGGCGGGACGCCGGCGACTGGCAGCGGTTTGCCACCGTCTGGCACCCGGATGCCCGGATGATGGCGACATGGTTCCAGGGACCGGCAACCGAGTTCATCGAAGTGAGTCGACAGGGCTTCGACCGGGGCGTGCGCATCCTGCATTTCCTGGGAGGCACGTCGGTCGACATTGCGGGAACGCGGGCGATCGCGCAAACGAAGATGACGATTTCCCAGCGGGCGGAAGTCGACGGCCTGAACTGCGACGTGCTGTGCACGGGACGGTTCTACGATTTCTTCGAGCAGCGCAACGATTCGTGGAAGATCGTGCTACGCCAGCCGATCTACGAGAAGGATCGCCTCGACCCTCTCGATCCGTCCGCGAGGCTCGAGCTGGATCAGCAATTGCTCATGCAGTTCCCGGAAGGTTACCGGCACCTCGCCTATGCGCAAACGCGACTCGGCTTCAAGGTGAAGCGTGACATGCCGCAACTTACCGGACCCGAGGTCGAGCGCCTCTATGCCGACGGCGCCGCGTGGCTCGCTCAAGAACCGCTGCGGCGCTGAAGGATCGGAGAGGTCTCGTCCCTGAGGGCGACATTTGTACGAAGATCGTTTTCGCTTCAACCACCCATTACTCGTCAATCAAGGAGTTGTTCCGATGGCCAAGCACGATGAACTCGAGGCGACGATTGCGAAGATCGTCGAGCCGGGCAAAGGCATCCTCGCTGCGGACGAGAGCATGCCGACCATCACCAAGCGTTTTCAAGCCGTCGGCATCGAGTCCAGCGAGAATTCGCGTCGCGCGTACCGGTCACTGTTGTTCACGACACCGGGGGCCGATCAGTATCTGAGCGGGGTCATCCTTTTCGAGGAAACACTCGGACAGAAGGGCGATGACGGCACCCCGTTGCCGCAACTCCTGGCGAAGCGGGGCATCCTGCCGGGCATCAAGGTGGACAAGGGAACGGTCCCGCTGGAGGGCGCGGAAGGCGATCTCGTCACGCAGGGACTCGACGGACTTGCCGATCGGCTGAAGGCGTACAAGTCCCAGGGCGCGCGCTTCACCAAGTGGCGCGAGGTCTATCCGATCACCGACCGCAATCCGACGCCGCTCGGCATCCGTGCCAACGCGGAGGTCCTGGCGCGCTATGCGGCCATCTGTCAGGAGCAGGGACTCGTTCCCATCGTCGAGCCGGAGGTGCTGATCGACGGCAACCACACGATCGAGCGCTGTGCCGAAGTGTCCGAAGCCGTGCTGCACGCGGTGTTCCACGCGCTGCACCGGCATCGCGTCGTCACCGAGCTGATCGTGCTGAAGCCGAACATGGTCGTGCCCGGCAAGGCGAACCCGCGCAAGGCCTCGCCACAGGAAGTCGCGGCGGCGACGCTCAAAGTGTTGCGCCGAACGGTGCCGGCGAGCGTGCCGACGATCAATTTCCTCTCGGGGGGACAAACGCCGGAGGAGGCCACCGCGAACCTCAACGCGATGAACGCGTGGGACAAGCGTGCGCCCTGGATCCTGTCGTTCTCATTTGCTCGCGCGCTGCAGGACCCGGTGATGCAGCTATGGAAGGGCGTTCCCGAAAAGGTGAGTGGCGCACAGCAGGCGTTCAACCATCGCTTGCGGATGAACAGCCTGGCCCGCGAGGGGACGTGGACGGCTGCGATGGAAGCCCAGCACTGACGGTGTTCAACCGCTTCGCCGAGCCGCTGTCGTCGGCTCGCGCGAGGCGCCAATCAGGACATCGGATTGGCGGGAGGCGGCGGGTCCGCGGGTAGCGGTATGAATTCCTGGTTGTCGAGGTCGGGCAGCTTCATCCGCCCCGCGCGCCAATCGGCCTTCGCCTGCTCGATTCGCTCGCGCGACGACGAGACGAAATTCCATTCGATGAAGCGCTCGCCGATCGGCTCGCCGCCGAGGAGCATCACCGTGGACGCGGTGATTGCCGTGAATGGCACCGGTGCGCCGGGCTCGAACGTCACCATGCGTCCCGCGCCGATCTTCTCGCCCGCGACCTCGACCTCGCCGGTCGCGATGAACGCCGCGCGCTCCGGATATTCCGCGGGGAGCGAAGCCTTCGCACCGGGCCGCAGTTGCCAGTGAACGTAGAACATCGGCGAATGCGTCTTCACGTTGGCGCGCGCGCCGAACGCTTCGCCGGCCACGAGCCGGGCCCACAACCCGCCGCTTTCATAAGTTGGAAGATCCGAGCCGCCATAATGCGCGAAGGCCGGATCGGACTCTTCGAACTCGGTCGGCAAGCCGACCCATGCCTGGATGCCGTGCATCGTGCCGCCTTGTGCGCGAATGCGTTCGAAGCGCTCGGAATGCGTGATGCCGCGACCGGCAGTCATCCAGTTGACCTCACCCGGCCGGATCGCCTGCTCGGTCGCGAGGCTGTCGCGATGCATGATCTCGCCTTCGAACAGGTAGCTGACCGTCGATAGCCCGATATGCGGGTGCGGTCGAACATCCAGGCTGCGCGGGATTCCCGCCGGAAACGTGACCGGTCCGAAGTGGTCGAAGAACACGAAAGGGCCGACCGAGCGTCGCTTTGCGTACGGCAGCACACGGCCTACCTCGAATCCGCCGCCAAGATCGCGTCTGCGCGGCTCGATCACCAACTCGATCATCGTCGTCTCCTGTGCGAGCTCAAATTATGACGCGCTTTCCGCGGCCAGGCACGCTGCGTTTCACGCGCGTACGTCTCGATGCGCTGCCGAGCAATCAAGGCGAGTCGCGATCTTCGTGCCGCATGCGTTCGTGTACGCTGTGCGGCAATGAGCGCGACGACTGATCTCGATGTACCCGGGTGCTGGCCGTCGCTCCCGCTCGACGCATGGCGCGAAACGTATGAGACGCTGCACCTGTGGACGCAAATCGTCGGCAAGGTCCGGCTCGCGCTGACACCCCTCGTCAATCACTGGTGGAATGTCCCTCTGTACGTGGATGCGCGAGGACTCACGACCTCGCCCATCCCATGGCAGGAACGCACGTTCGAGGTGCGCTTTGATTTTCGGCAGCACGAGCTCGTCCTTCATGTAAGCGACGGTGACACGAGGGCCATGCCGCTCGCGCCGCGCAGCGTGGCCGATTTCTACGTGGCGTTCATGGACCTGCTTGATGCATGCGGAATCGACGTCGAAATATGGACTACGCCGGTCGAGATTTCCGATCCGATCCCGTTCGAACGCGATCACGGGCACGCGAGCTATGATCGCGAGTCCGTCGAGCGGTTCTTCCGCATCCTCGTCACCGTCGACCGCATTTTCAAGGTGTTTCGAGCGGGATTCGTGGGCAAAAGCAGCCCGGTGCATTTCTTCTGGGGTAGCTTCGATCTGGCGGTGACACGCTTCTCCGGGCGGCGCGCGCCACCGCGCGAGGGCGCGGATGCTGTCATGCGCGAAGCCTATTCGCATGAAGTGAGCAGCGTCGGGTTCTGGCCCGGCGGGAGCGGCGTGAGCGGCGCGGCCTTCTACGCATACTTCGCGCCGGAGCCCGCCGGTTTCGCCACTGCCAAGGTGTCACCGGATGCCGCGTACTACGACCCGCAGCTTGGCGAATTCCTGCTCATGTACGACGCGCTTCGCGAAGCGCCGTCGCCGAGCGAGGCGCTGCTGGAATTTTGCAGGTCGAGTTACGATGCGGGCGCCAGGCTCGCGCACTGGGACCGGTCAGCGCTCCAGCGCTAGCCCGTCTATCGAGCGACATCCGCGACCGTTCATTTCCAAGGGGGGCGCCCTACATGGCATCGGAATGTACGCACGTCGATGACATCAAGGTCACGACCACCCGCGTTCACACGTGCGGTGAATGCGTGAAGCTCGGGGACACGTGGGTCCATCTGCGACTATGCCTCGAGTGTGGGCACGTCGGATGCTGCGACTCATCGAAGAACCGGCACGCGACGCGGCACTTCCACAGCGTGCGACACCCGCTGATCCGCTCCATCGAGCCGGGTGAGCGATGGGTGTGGTGCTACGTCGATGAAGTCGTTCCCGGCGAGTTGGCGGAGGAGGGGATCGTATCGTGAACCGACGTTCCAATCACGCTTCGCTTCCGTCCACCAGCAACGCTGCCTGCAAACGCAAACATGCCTGAATCCGACCGGATCGACCTGCTGTCGCATGTCACGACCGCGACGCTCACCACGCTTCTGCTGAAGAAAGGATTGCGCAACGTCTGGATGCGCGGAACGAAGCCCGCGCACTCGGAACAGGCGCGCGTTGTCGGACGCGCATTCACGCTTCGCTTCATTCCTGCACGCGAAGATCAGGCAACGCCCGAATCGTGGGCGAAGCCCGTGTCCACGCGCGCCGCGATCGAGGCAATGCCTGCAGGCTGTATCGCGGTCGTCGATGCGCGCGCAGTGACCGATGCCGGCATCTTCGGCGACATTCTTTGCGCCCGCATGCAACGTCGCGGCGTTGCCGCGCTCGTGACCGATGGCGTCGTCCGCGATGTCGCAGGCGTGCTCACGACGCGCTTGCCGGTGTGGTGCGCGGGCGTTGCAGCTCCGCCGTCGGTCGCCGGCCTCACCTTCGTGAACTGGCAGGAGCCGATCGGCTGCGGCGGCGTCGCGGTGTTTCCCGACGACGTGGTCGTGGCGGACGGCGACGGTGCCGTCGTGATCCCCGCTGCGCTCGTCGACGAGATCATTACCGGAGCGGTCGAGCAGGAACACCTCGAGGCGTGGATCATGCAGGAGGTCGAGCGCGGCGCGGCGCTGCCGGGCCTGTATCCGCCCAACGCCGAGGCGAAAGCGCGTTACGAAGATCATCGTCGCAAGCAGCAGGAGCGCGACGCCAAGGACCGCTAGCGAACCGCATCTCATCGCTGTTTTGCCGACGGCGCGCTTGCGCGGAGGCCTTTCGCCGAATCATTCTTGCGCCAGGGAATCAGATCGACGTTGACCGCACTCTTCAATGAAAGGCCAGGCATCGAATGGAACGACGCAAGCTCGGCAACACCGGATTCGAAGTCGCACCTCTTGCGCTCGGCGGCAACGTATTCGGATGGACGGCGGACGAGCGGACGTCCTTCAGGATCCTCGACGCATTTGTCGACGCTGGCTTCAATCTCGTCGACACGGCCGATTCCTATTCGCGCTGGGTGCCCGGTCATGAGGGCGGCGAATCGGAAACGATCATCGGGCGCTGGATCCGGGGGCGCAAGCGACACGATGACGTCGTCGTAGCCACGAAGGTCGGCTCGGACATGGGGCAGGGCGACAAGTGCCTGCGCCGCGATTACATCCTGCAGGCCGCCGAAAACTCCCTTCGCAGACTGAATGTCGAAGCGATCGATCTCTATCAGTCGCACTGGGACGACCCGAAGACGCCGTTCGACGAAACGCTCGACGCTTACGCCCGCTTGATCGAGCAGGGAAAAGTTCGTGCGATCGGCGCGTCGAATCTCTCGGCGGGGCGGCTGACCGAGGCGCTCGACGTCGCCCGCGAAAGCGGGCTGCCGCGTTATGAAACGCTGCAGCCGCTCTACAACCTCTACGATCGTTCCGCGTTCGAGGGTGACCTGGCGGATCTCTGCATTCGCGAGGGCATCGGCATCATCACGTATTTTTCGCTGGGCGCGGGATTTCTCACGGGCAAGTACCGCTCTGAAGCGGACTTCTCGAAGAGCCCGCGGGGCGGGGGGATGCAGAAATACATGAACGAGCGTGGGATGCGCATCCTCGACGCGCTCGATGACGTAGCGTCGTCGTTGAACGCGACGCAAGCGCAAGTCGCCCTTGCGTGGCTCATGCGACGACCGGGCGTAACGGCACCGATCGCAAGCGCGACGTCGGTCGCCCAGTTGCAGGAGTTGGCGGCAGCGGCACGACTCGTGCTCGATGCGGACGCGAACGCGCGGCTTGAAAGCGCCAGCGCCTGAGCGGGATATGCGACGGCGCCGCGTCGGCGCTTGACGTTATCCCTCAGGGGGCGACGGACGCCAGCACCGCGTCCATCTTGCGCGGATCGATCGGCTTCACCAGGTGGCGATCGAAACCGGCTGCGCGCGTACGCCGGCGGTCCTGCTCCTGTCCCCACCCCGTCACGGCGACGAGCGCGATATTCCGCAGCTCGTCGCGTTGGCGGATTCGACGGGCGACCTCGAACCCATCGAGCCCCGGCATGCCGAGGTCGAGAAAGATGACCGCAGGCTCGAATTCGCGCAACGCAGCGAGCGCCGCATGGCCGTCGTACACGACCCGCACGCGCGCGCCGAGCATTTCGAGCAGCGCGCCCAGACTGTCCGCCGCGTCGCGGTTGTCGTCGACGACGAGAACGCGCCGCTGCGGCTGCGCGCGCGGTGGCTCGGCATGCGGCACGGCTGGCGTTGACTTCGCACGTTCTTCGACTGCAAGCGGCAGATGAACAACGAAGGTGCTGCCCCTGCCGACCCCGGCGCTCTGCGCGGTCAGACGACCGCCGTGCATCTCGACCAGCTTGCGCGCAAGCGTGAGGCCAATGCCGAGCCCGCTTCGCGAGCGTCCGCCCGCATCCGCCTGCGTGAACATGTCGAATACGTGCGGCAGCATGTCGGGCGCGATGCCGACACCCGTGTCGGCGACGGTCACGACTGCGAACGGGCGCTCTTGAGCGATCGTGACAGTGACTCTGCCGTCCGGATCGGTGTACTTGGCTGCGTTGTTGAGCAGATTGGAGAACACCTGCGAAAGGCGAGTGATGTCGCCGTTCACCGGCGTGGGCGTATCGGTCGCCGCAATCTCGAGATGCAGCTTGGCGCACTCGATCAGCGGCCGTGTCGTTTCGATCGCGGCGTCTACCGCCTTGCGCACGTCAGCGCGTTCCCTGCGCAATTCGATTTTCCCGTGCGTGATGCGCGACACCTCAAGGAGGTCGTCGACCAGGCGCACGATGTGACCGACCTGCCGTTCCAGCATTTCGCGGATGGGCGGGTCGACCTTGGAATCACGCAGCAGGTAGACAGCGTTACGAATGGGCGCGAGCGGGTTGCGCAACTCGTGTGCGAGAGTAGCGATGAATTCGTCCTTGCGCCGGCTTTCCTGATCGCGCTCGACCAGATAACCGCGCGTCTCGTACTGGCGCATCCGCGCGCGGATCGCGCTTCGCACCGCGCTCACCAACGCCGCCACGCGCACCGGACGCTCGAGCAACGTCACGTTGCCGAGCGACTGCATCGCACGCGCGACGGTGGCGGAATCGGCCCCCTGGCCCGTCAATAGAAGCACCGGCAGGTCAGACCACGGGGGCTGATTGGCGACGAACGCCGCCAGACGGTCGTCGGCAACCGCGAGGGCCTCTTCGGAAATCAGGACCGCAACGGAACCGCGCTCGAGCTCGTGAAGCAGCACCTCGAAATCCGCGCACCGACATACCGGGCACTTCGTCGCGCCGCGCATGGCGGACTCGATCAACGAAGCGTCCTTGCCGATCGGCGCCAGGACGAGCAGTCGGTGCTCGAGGTCATTGCCGCGTGCCGGCATCACGCCTCCGGGAGACGCTCGGGAACGCCGGACAGGACGCCGCGGAAGCCCCGCAACGGCTCACCGACGTGAATGCGCCCGTCCCTCAGACGGAATTCCCGGATCGTTCGCTCATGGTTGCCGCCGCGCATCTTCACGACCGAGATCGCCTGGCGAACTTCGCCGTCGATCTCGAAATAGCGAATGAGCACCACGGCGTCGGCGAGATAGCTCGCGTCCACCGGTCCCGTCATCTGCGCGCTCATCATGCCGTGATGCGCAGCCACGAGGATCGTCGCGACGCCTTTCTGTCCCAGATAACTGAGGAGCTCGTGGAGCTGCGCGATCAGGAAATTCTCGTCGGGCATCGAGTTCAGATACCCGTTCAGGCTGTCGATGACGACGATCGCCGCGTTGCGCTCTTCGACCGCCTTGCGAATCGCGTGCGCGAATTGTCCCGGTGACAGCTCGGCCGGATCGACTTCGTCCAAGGTGAGCCGTCCGCTCGCAATATGCCGCTCCAGATCAAAGCCCAGGCCGGACATGCGGCTTAGCAACGTATTCGAGCTTTCGTCGAAGATGAACATCGCGACGTCCTGGCCGCGGTCGGCGGCAGTCACCGCGAAGAGCGTGGCGACCGTCGACTTGCCGGTGCCCGCCGCGCCCTGCAGCAGCGTGCTCGTGCCGCGTTCGAGTCCACCTCCGAGCAGCATGTCGATCTCGCGCACGCCACTCGTCATTCGTTCGCGGGCGACGGGCTGACGATGCTCGGCCGCGACGAGGCGCGGAAAAACCTCGATGCCACCGCGATGAATGACATAGTCGTGATAGCCACCGCGAAAATCGCTGCCGCGGAACTTCGTCACGCGCAAGCGCCGACGAGCCGCGCCGAAGGCGGGAACCGTGTGCTCCAGCAGCATTGCTCCGTGAACGATGCTTTGAACCTGCAAATCGCGATCGACGGATGTCAGATCGTCGAGCAGCAGCACCGTGCAGCGGCGGCCGGAGAAGAATTGCTTGAGCGCGAGGATCTGCCGCCGATAACGAAGGGCGCTGTTGGCGAGCAGGCGAAGCTCCGACAACGAATCTACGGCAATTCGCGTGGGCCGTTGCCGATCGACCGCTTCGAGCACCTTTCGCGTCGTGTCGGACAATTCGACTTCCGAGGGATGAAATACAGTGTACTGATCATCGAGTCCGAGCGCCTGGCTCGGCATGACCTCGAGGATCGCGACGCCGTCGAGCGACCAGCCATGCGACGCGGCGACGGCGCGAATCTCTTCCTCGGTCTCGGAGAGTGTGAGGTAAAGGACCGGTTCGCCGTGCTTCGCTCCGTCTAAGAGAAACTGAAATGCGAGGGTCGTCTTGCCCGATCCGGGCATCCCTTCCATCAGGTAGAGCCGATCGCGCGTGAGCCCGCCGTGCAGG
>JBKPOL010000364.1:0-2534 GCA_046733075.1 Pseudomonadota bacterium
CCGATGACGAGCGCGCATGCGGTGCGCGCGAGCGTCGCGGCGAGCGGTGGATTTCGCATCCGGAAATGATGCAATCAAACGTGTCGCAGTCAGTATAATGGCGCGTCCTCGATTGCTGTCCATGCATCCGTTCACGCTTTCCTGCGCGCTCTTCGTCGCGGTCGCCGTACTTTCCGCGCCCGTGACTGCCAAATCCCCTGTCATTCTCGCCGCCAAGGCGCCCGCGAGCGCGCCGCAGGTCGCGCCGCCCACGGCGCCTGTCGTGCTGCAGTCTCCGGGCGCACCCGTCGCGCCGACGATCGCGGCGGCATCGTGGGTGCTCGTCGATACGCTGTCCGGACAGACACTCGGTGCTGCGAATCCCGATGAGCGCCGCGATCCCGCGTCGCTCACCAAGCTCATGACCGCGTACGTGGCGTTTGGCGCTTTGCGCGCCAAGACGATCACGCCCTCGCAGATGGTTCAAGTGTCGCAGCGCGCATGGAAAGCCGAAGGCTCGCGGATGTTCATCGAGCCCCGCAAGGCCGTCAGCGTCGACGAGCTTTTGCACGGCGTGATCATCCAGTCCGGCAACGATGCTTCGGTTGCCGTGGCGGAACTGGTCTCGGGCAGCGAGGAAGCGTTCGTGGCGCGCATGAACGAGGAAGCGGCCCGGCTCAACCTCACGTCCACTCATTTCGTGAATGCGACGGGCCTCTCGCATCCGCAGCATTATTCGACAGCCGCAGATATTGCGCGCCTCGCGGCGGCGCTGATTCGCGATTACCCCGAGTTCTATCCGATCTACTCGCAGAAGGACTACCGCTACAACAACATCACGCAATCGAACCGCAACCGCTTGCTCTGGACCGACCCCTATGTCGACGGCGTGAAGACGGGTCACACCGATTCTGCCGGATGGTGCCTCGTCGCGTCGGCGAAACGAGCCGATCGCCGCCTCGTATCCGTCGTGCTCGGCGCGGGATCCGATGCCTCGCGCGCGGCCGAGAGCCAGAAGCTCCTGAACTGGGGCTTCCAGGCGTTCGATACCGTTTCGCTCTATCAATCCGGCAAGCCGGTCACGACGTTGCGTGTGTGGAAGGGCGGGAAGCAGGAGGTGAATGCGGGCTTCGTGGCGGACCGCTACCTTACGCTGCCCAAGGGCAAGGCCGACAAGCTCGCCCTCACGCTCGAATCGAAGGAGCCGCTCATCGCGCCCGTGCTAAATGGGCAGCCGGTCGGCATGGTAAAAGTGGCATTGGAAGGCCAGCCGGTCGCGGAATTTCCGATGATCGCGCTCGAAGAGGTGCCGCTCGCCAACTTGTTCGGTCGCGCGGTAGACACCGTGAAGCTGTGGTTCTCGAGTCGATAAAAGCCCCTCAATGCTCGAACCTTCACAGACGGTTCATCTGAACGGCGAGTTCCTGCCGCTCGTCGACGCGAGGATCTCGGTTCTCGATCGCGGCTTCATCTACGGTGACGGCGTCTACGAAGTGGTGCCCGTCTACGGGCGACGGCCGTTCCGGATGCCGCAGCATCTGAAGCGCCTGCAATACAGTCTCGATGGCATTCGCCTGCGCAATCCTCACTCGGATGGCGAGTGGCATTCGCTGATCGCCGACTTGATCGCTCGGCAGCCGTTTGCCGACCAGGCGGTGTACCTGCAGATCACGCGCGGCGTCGCGAAGCGCGATCACGCATTCCCGCAAGGCGTCGCGCCGACGGTGTTCATCATGAGCAATCCGCTGGTCGTGCCGACTGCAGAGCAGGTCGAGCGCGGCGTCGCCGTCGTGACCGCGCAGGACAACCGGTGGCTGCGCTGCGACCTCAAGACGACGTCCCTCCTTGGCAACGTGCTGATGCGACAGCTTGCCGTGGATCACAACGCGGTCGAGACGGTGATGTTCCGCGAGGGCCATCTGACGGAGGCTTCGGCGTCGAACGTGCTGATCGTTCGCGACGGCGTGATCGTTGCACCGCCCAAGGACAACCTGATTCTCCCGGGCATCACTTACGACGCGACGCTCGAGATCGCGCAGGGTGTCGACGTTCCGCTCGAGGTCCGTCCGATCGCGCATTCGGAGGCGATGGGTGCCGACGAGATGTGGCTGTCATCGTCGACGAAGGAAGTGCTCGCCGTGACGAACGTCGACGGCCGCCCGTTCGCGGGCGGCAAGCCGGGTCCGGTGTTCCGTCGCGTGTGGACCGCCTTCCAGAACGCAAAGCAAGGCACCCAGGTCGTTGCCTGACCGACTCCGTTCGGCACACGCACGGCCGAGCGGTCTCGCGTCGCCGGCAACCGCGCCCAGCGAGAGCACGCGTCGCAGCCCTCAACTCTTGCCATCGTCTCCCGTGATCGGCGCGGTCGTTGCGTAGCGCCCGTGATGGAATACGAGACCCCGGCCGCGCGCGCGCTCGACGGTGACGATCTCGCCAATGAAGAGCTGGTGGTCGCCCGCGCGGTGACTCGCGTGGTGGCGGCATTCGAACCATGCGATGCAGCCTTCGATCAGCGGCGCATCCGACCATCCCAAGCGGAAGGGCACATTCTGGAA
>JBKPOL010000365.1:0-6759 GCA_046733075.1 Pseudomonadota bacterium
TCGCGCTGATCGAGAACATCCAGCGCGAGGACCTGAATCCTCTCGAGGAAGCGAAGGGACTGCAGCGACTCATCGACGAATTCGGCTTGACGCACGACCTCGCGGCCAAGGCCGTGGGTCGCTCGCGGAGCGCGGTGTCGAATCTGCTGCGATTGAACGCACTCGCGCCGCCGGTGCAGGAGTACCTGCTTGCCGGCGACATCGAAATGGGTCACGCGCGCGCGCTGCTTCCGCTGCCGGTCGAGCAGCAATCGGGGGCGGCTGCGAAAGTCGTGAACGGAACGCTTTCGGTACGCGAAACCGAGCGGCTCGTGCACGGGTTGCTGAATCCCGCGAAGCGCGCGGCGCGCCGCAGGGGCAAGCCCGCCTACGACGCCGACACGGCGCGTCTCGAGAACGCCATGGCCGAAACGCTCGGCGCGGTCGTGCACATCGAGCCCGGGCGGCAGGGCGCGGGGCGCATCGTCATCCGGTACTCGACGCTCGAACAGCTCGACGGAATCGTCGAGCGGTTCGGCGTTGCCAAATCGTAAGGGCGTCGCTCAGGCGAGTTGCGCGAGCATCGCGTCGCCACCCGAGACCTCGAACTTTCCCGGCGCTTCAATGTTCAGCGCCTTCACGACGCCATCGTCCACGAGCATCGAGAAGCGCTGACACCGCACGCCCATTCCGCGCGCAGTAAGGTCGAGTTCGAGGCCAAGCGCCTTCGTGTATTCGCCGCTGCCGTCCGCCAGCATGCGGACTTTGTCGCCGGCGTGCTGATCGCGTCCCCACGCGCCCATGACGAACGCATCGTTGACCGAGATGCAGGCGACGGTGTCGACACCCTTCGCCTTGAGCTTGTCGTACGCCGCGAGATAACTCGGCACGTGCTTGGCGGAGCAGGTCGGGGTGAACGCGCCGGGAAGGCCGAAGATGACGACCTTCTTCCCGCGCGTGAGTTGCTCGATCGTGACCGGGTTGGGGCCGATCGCACATCCATTCTTCTCGACGTCGTAATACTCCTGCAGCGTGCCGGCAGGCAGCCGGTCACCGACCTTGATCGTCATTGGGGCACTCCTGAGTTAACACGGGATGTCGTTCGCGGAACCACGAACGCGAACCCCAAGCATCGCAGCCGGGCGTTGCAATTTCAACCCTCGCGTCGACCGGGCCAATAGTCCTGACGAGGCGGTTGACAGATCGATGACGTCGAAGAGCCGGGTCGCCCCACGCCGGATCTTGACAACTCTCGCGCCAATCTGCCCTCTTGGGCCGGTGCGCGCCGCTCGCGGTCCGGCCGCGAGCCGCTTGGGGTAAAGGGGTACGCTCGTCATCTTGCCCGGCCGCCGCGCGCGGCGTAGCGTTGCACCCTTTCCCCCCGGGACAGCGGATTCCGGGGCGACTCGCACGAGGAGGACAAGCCCGATGGCCCGATTGCCCGCGGCGGCGCGACCCGCGCTCGCTCGACGAACCCGCTTGCTGATTGCCACCCGCAAGGGATTGTGGACACTCACAGGCGACGTGTCGCGGAATGGGTGGAAGCTCGCCGGCCCGCAATTCCTCGGGCACATTGTTCACCACGCGACGGCGGATCCACGCGACAGTCGAACGCTTCTTGCCGCGGCGCGGACGGGCCATCTCGGCCCTACCATCTTTCGCTCGGCCGACAGCGGACGGACGTGGAAGGAAGCAACGCGTCCGCCGGCCTTTAGCGAGGAAAGCGGGCGCGTCGTCGATCACACGTTCTGGCTCACGCCCGGGCATCCCAGCGAACCTGGCGTATGGTTCGCGGGGACGTCACCCCAAGGATTGTTCCGGTCGGCCGACGGGGGCGCGACCTGGCAGGGGGTGAACGGGTTCAATCTCAACCCGCAACGCAAGGCCTGGTGCGGGGGCGATCAGGACGGCACGCCCGACGGCCCGAAGCTGCACTCGATTCTGATCGACCCGCGGGATGCCGCGCACATGTACATCGGGATGTCCGGTGGGGGTGTGTTCGAAACTCCGGATGCTGGGGCTCACTGGTGGCCGTTGAACAAGGGAGTGAGGGCTGACTTCCTGCCCGATCCCGCGCCCGAGTTCGGGCACGACCCGCACTGCGTGCGACTCGCCGGCAGCCACCCCGATCGCCTATATCAGCAAAACCACTGCGGCATCTACCGGCTCGATCGGCCAGGAGACGTGTGGCAGGAAATCGGCAACACCATGCCAAAGACGGTAGGATCCGTCGGCTTCCCGCTCGCCGTGCATCCCCGCGATCCGAACACGCTTTGGGTGGTGCCGATGGATGGGACGAGCGTCTGGCCGCGGACGGCACCCGGTGGCCGCCCGGCGGTCTATCGCTCGCGTGATGGTGGCCGAAGCTGGAAGCGGCAGGACCAGGGCTTTCCCAAATCGCAGGCGTGGTGGACGGTGAAACGACAGGCGATGACGGCAGACAACCGAGACCCGACCGGCATCTATTTCGGCACCACTTCCGGTGAAGTGTGGGGCAGCCGGGACGAGGGACGAAGCTTCCGCTGCCTAGCACGCAATCTGCCGCAGATTTATGCCGTCGAGGCAGCGACGAACTGAGCAGCGAAGCGCGATGACGCAATTCAGAAGGATGGCGAAGTGACGGCGCGCACCTCACAGGAGGCCGCGACGATCGTTCGCATCCGGATCCCGTCTCCGCTCCGCTCGTACACGGGTGGCAGCGAAGTGACGGTTGCCGTGCCGGTCCTCGCGCCTGAACTTCCGCCGACGCTCGGAGGCGTACTCGCCGCATTGAACCTCAACTACCCGGGCATCCGCTTTCGCATCATCGACGAGCAGGGCAAGGTGCGGCCCCACGTCAAGCTGTTCGTGGGCACCGACGCGACCCGCGACCTGTCATCGCCGATTCCTTCCGGCGCCACGCTGATGATAGTGGCGGCGCTGTCCGGCGGCTGACGCCGCAGCGTTCCGGCCCGGCCGTCGGCAACAACGGCAAGTCGGCAACAACGGCAAGTCGATAACACGACAAGTCGATAACACGACAAGTCGACAACACGGCAAGTCGACAACACCGGCGAGTCGACAACACCGGCGAGTCGACAACAGCAGCGAGCACGCCTCGGTCGACCCGCGCGAAAAACCGCGTCGCGCTGACGCGCAGCAACATCCTGTTGTGCCTGTCCGTCCGGAAACGGTAAAATCACGGACTTTGCGTGGCACGTCGCGGAACGCGCTTGTCCGGCGTTTCCGAGGCTGTGAGGACCGTGGCTGCGCCGCTTCCCATGAGGCCGTTTCGGGCCGTGCTTGTCTGGCAAGCGGCGGCGACGTTGGTCGTTGCCGGAATTGCCGGGCTGTTGGCTGGCATTCACGGGGCGTTGTCCGCGGTGCTGGGCGGGGTCGTGAATATGTCCGCGGTCGTCGTGTACGCCTTCGTACTCGCGATCGGGCCAGGCAAGACGGCGGGTGCCACGATGGTGGCGCTGTTCCGAGCCGAAGGTGCAAAAATCCTCGTGATCGTCGGTCAGCTTTGGCTGGTGCTCGCGACGTACAAAGAGGCGGTCATTCCGGCGTTCATGACTGCCTTCATCGTAACTGTGTTGTTGTTTCGCGTTGCCCTTTTCGTTCGCGACTGACGTTTGCCTGCAGAACCTCGAGATGGCCGCTTCCTACGACTCCCCGACCGAATACATCCAGCATCACCTGACCTTCTTCACGCATCCGGTCAAGGAGGGGGCGTTTTGGATGGTGAATGTCGACACGATGCTGACGACCATCGTGCTTGGCGCGCTCGCCTTCGGCTTCATGTGGCTCGTCACCCGCAAGGCCTCTCAGGGCGTGCCATCCAAGACCCAGGCGTTCGTCGAATTGTCGATCGACTTCGTCAACGACCAGGTGAAGAGCATCTACAACGGCACGAGCCGCATCGTCGCGCCGATCGCGCTCACGACGTTCGTCCTCGTCCTTTTCATGAACGCGATGGATTTCCTCCCCGTCGACATCATGTCGGCGGGGTTCAGCGCGGTTGGCTTTCACGAATTCCGGATGGTGCCGACCGCCGACGTCAACACCACGTTCGCGCTTGCGCTCGCCGTGTTCGGGCTGATGATCTTCTACAGCATTCGCATCAAGGGATTGGGCGGCTGGGTTCATGAGCTCTTCTGCTCGCCATTCGGATCGAACGTCCTGCTGTGGCCGTTCAACCTGCTGTTCAACCTCGTCGAATACGTGTCAAAGCCGCTTTCGCACTCGCTGCGGCTGTTCGGCAACATGTACGCGGGGGAGATCATCTTCCTGCTGCTCGGCATGTGGGCCGCAACGGGACTCGTCGGCGCGATCGTCGGTGCCGTACTGCATCTCGGCTGGTCGATCTTCCATATCCTGATCGTCGTGCTGCAGGCCTACATCTTCATGATGCTGACGGTCGTGTACATCGCGATGGCGCATGAGCATCACTGACCGCGCGAAGCACCCCCAGAACTCCAATCAACAGGCTTCACGTCAAACCCGCTAGAAGAAAGGAAAAGGAATGGACAAGATGCAATTCGTCGCGATGATCCAGGCGTACACCGGGGTCGGCATCGGACTGATGATCGGCCTGGGTGCGCTTGGAGCGTGCATCGGCGTCGGCATCATGTGTTCGCGGTTCCTCGAAGGCGCCGCACGTCAGCCCGAACTGATGCCCCAACTGCAGGCCAAGGTGTTCCTGCTCCTTGGATTGATCGACGCGTCATTCATCATCGGCCTTGGCATCGCGATGCTGTTCGCATTCGGCAATCCGCTGATCCCGGCCGGGCTCAAGTAACGCGGGATCGGAGCGTCGGATGAACATCAACCTCACGCTGTTGATGCAGGCGGTCGCCTTCGGGGCGTTCATCTGGTTCACCGCCCGCTTCGTGTGGCCGCCGCTCATGCGCGCGATCGAGACGCGGCAGCGCCAGATCGCCGAGGGCCTCGAAGCCGGCGAGCAGGGCCGGAAGAACCTGGTCTCCGCGGAGAAGCGCGCCGCCGACATGATTGCCGAGGCGAAGGCCAAGGCGAGCGAGATCGTCGCGACCGGAGAGAAGTTCAGGGCCGAGACGATGGACCACGCCAAGGTCGAGGCGACCGCGGAGCGCGAGCGCATCATTGCCGCGGCCAAGGCCGAGGCGCAGCAGGAGTACGCCGCAGCGCGCGAGCAGTTGCGTGACCAGGTCGCGGATCTCGCTGTCGCCGGGGCCGCCAGGATCCTGAAGCGCGAGGTGGATCCGAAGGCACACGCGGACTTGCTCGCAGAGATCCGCCAGGAACTGTAGGCGTTTGCCATGGCCGAACTCGCCACCATTGCCCGTCCCTACGCTGAAGCGGCGTTCCAGCTTGCGCGCGACGAGCAGGCGTTGCCCGTGTGGTCCGAGATGCTGCGCTTCGCTGCGTCGATCATTGCCGATCCGCGCATTGCAATAGCGCTCGACAATCCCCGGCTCGATGCCGCGGCGAAGGAATCGCTGCTGCTGTCGATCGGCGGCGACCGCTTCACCGGTGAAGGTCGGAATTTCATTCGCGTCCTCGTCGAGGGCGAGCGGGTGATGCTGCTGCCGCAGATATCGGCCATGTTCGAAACGTTGAAGAACGATGCCGAAGCCACTGCCAAGGCGTCGATCGAAAGCGCCTTTGAACTTTCGGACGCGCAAGTCGCCGAACTGCGCGGTGCGCTCGAAAAGCGTTTTGGCAGGAAGATCGAGGCAACGGTGAGCGTAAATCGCGACTTGATCGGCGGCGCGCGCGTTACCGTTGGCGACGCCGTGCTCGATGGTTCGGTGCAGGCGAAGCTGGCGGCGATGCACGCGCAGCTTCGCGCTTGATTCGATGCTCCGCGGATGTTGCGGCCCGGGATCGCCGGGCTTGGTGTCGTAGTCGTTTCCGCCTGAGGTCGACGGGCCCGGCCCGCACTTCAGACAAGATCAACCGACCGAAAGCAGCGTTTCCCTTTCGGGCGAAAGGAAGCTCATGCAACTGAACCCATCCGAAATCAGCGAATTGATCCGCTCGCGGATCCAGAACCTGGACATGGGCGCCGAAGTGCGCACGCAGGGGACGGTCGTGTCGATCACCGACGGCATCTGCCGGATCCATGGACTCTCGAACGCCATGCAGGGCGAAATGCTGGAGTTCCCGAACAACACGTTCGGCCTCGCCTTGAACCTGGAACGCGATTCCGTCGGCTCGGTCGTGCTGGGGGAGTACGAGCACATCACCGAGGGTGACACGGTCAAGTGCACCGGCCGCATCCTCGAAGTGCCCGTGGGACCCGAGCTGATCGGCCGTGTCGTCAACTCGCTCGGTCAGCCGATCGACGGCAAGGGTCCGATCAACGCCAAGCAGACGGACGTCATCGAGAAGGTCGCGCCGGGGGTCATCTGGCGGAAGAAGGTTTCGCAGCCGGTGCAGACGGGGTTGAAGTCGATCGACGCGATGGTCCCGATCGGTCGGGGTCAGCGCGAGCTCATCATCGGCGATCGCCAGACCGGCAAGACGGCGGTTGCCGTCGACACGATCATCAACCAGAAGGGCAAGGACCTGATTTGCGTTTACGTGGCGATCGGGCAGAAGGCCTCGACGGTCAAGAACGTCGTGCGCAAGCTCGAAGAGTACGGCGCAATGGAGTACACGATCGTCGTCGCGGCGATGGCTTCGGACTCCGCCGCGATGCAGTACATCGCACCGTATTCCGGTTGCACGATGGGCGAATTCTTCCGCGATCGCGGGCAGGATGCGCTCATCATCTACGACGATCTCACGAAGCAGGCATGGGCGTATCGGCAGGTT
>JBKPOL010000366.1:0-2972 GCA_046733075.1 Pseudomonadota bacterium
GCCGTTCGTCGTCGCGTCGAGCTTAATGGGCAGGCGTGTGCCGTCGGGATCGTTGCGAAAACGCATGAAGCCTCCGTTCCGTTTATGGTACGCCCGCGCGTTCCGTCGTTTCCCGCGGCAACGGGGCGAGGCTCAGGGGGCGGTCGGACGCTACCCTCGTGACCCCTCACGTGACTTGAGACGATGGCGCGCGTGCAAAGTGCCGGTGTGATCCTCTTTCGGCGACGCGAGGCGCGTGTGGAGGTGCTGCTCGTTCATCCCGGCGGTCCGTTCTGGGCGCGGCGGGATGAAGGGGCTTGGTCGATCCCCAAAGGCGAATTCACGCCCGATGAAGCGCCAGACGCCGCCGCACGCCGCGAGTTCCGCGAGGAAACGGGAATTGAAGTGACGACGGCGCTCATCGCGCTTTCGCCGGTTCCGCAGTCGCGCGGGAAGATCGTGCATCCCTTCGCCGCCGAAGGGGATCTCGACCCGGCCGACGTGCGAAGCAATACGTTCGTGCTCGAGTGGCCCCCTAAGTCCGGGCGGATGCAGCCGTTTCCCGAGATCGACCGCGCCGCGTGGTTCTCGCTCGACGAAGCGCGCGCGAAGATCGTCGCCGGTCAGCGGCCGATCCTGGACGAATTGGCGGAGCGGACCAAAGCAGGCATCACGTAGCAACGTTACTCGACGAGCGCGATCTCGACGCGGCGGTTGCGCCGTCCCTCGCTGCGGATCTTCAGCACCCGGATGGCGCCGATCTCCGAGATGTTCGCGACGTGCGTTCCGCCGCACGGCTGGAGGTCGATCCCCGGAATGCTGAGCAGGCGCACGCGACCGGCGCCTCGCGGCGGCTGCACGCTCATCGTCTTGACGAGCTCCGGCCGTGCATCCATTTCGGCGTCGGTGATCCAGACGGTTTCCGTCGCGATGCCGCGCGCGATCAGCGCATTCGTCTCGCGCGCGATGTGCGCGGCGTCGAGCAGGCTCATGTCAATGTCGAAATCCAGCCGCGCCTTGTCGGGCGCAATGTTGCCGCCGGTGACCGGCGCCACGACGACGCACGACATCACGTGCAACGCCGTATGCAGTCGCATCAGCGAGTGCCGACGGGTCCAATCGAGCTCGAGCCTCAGATCCTCGCCGATTTCGGGGCGCGGCGCGTCAGGCGCGAGGACATGGACGACGCTGTCGAACGCCTCGCCCTTCCGCGTATCGCCCACGGCAATTCGCTCGCCGCTCTCGCGTACGAGGACACCCGTATCGCCGGCCTGCCCCCCGCCCTGGGGATAGAAGATCGTGCGATCGAGCTCGATGCCTCGCTCGTGCAGCGCAACGACCCGCGCCGTCGCCGTCTTCAGATAGGCGTCGTCGCGGAATAACAGTTCCGTGGCCATGACGGGTCCCGTGCCATTGAGTTACGCCGGCGGCCGTTTCTAAGATGCTGCCGACGCGCGTACAGTATAGCCAGCGCGCGGCGACGTGCGCGACCCGGCGGCCGCTCGCTCATGCGCTTTCGACTACGGAGGAACGATGAACATTCCGAATGCGTCACCGGCGCTGTACAACGAGGACCTCGCGCCCGCGACCGAGCGCAAATGGGGTGCCTTCTCGATCTTCAACGTATGGACCTCCGACGTCCATAGCCTGTGGGGTTATTACCTCGCTGCGAGCCTGTTTCTTCTGTGCGGCAGCTTCGTCAATTTCCTGATCGCGATCGGGCTCGGCTCCCTCGTCATCTTTTTCCTGATGAACCTCGTTGGGTACGCCGGCGTAAAGACGGGCGTGCCCTACCCCGTGCTCGCGCGCGCGTCGTTCGGCATCTGGGGCGCGAACGTGCCGGCGCTTGTCCGGGCGATCGTCGCGTGCTTCTGGTACGGCGCGCAGACCGCCGCCGCGTCCGGCGCCATCGTCGCGTTGCTCACCCGCACCGATACGTTCATGGCGTTCCATCGCAACACGCATTTCCTCGGCCATTCCGGTCTCGAGGTGATCTGCTTCGTTGTCATCTGGGCACTGCAACTGCTCGTCATACAGCGCGGCATGGAAACGGTGCGGAAATTCCAGGACTGGGCCGGTCCCGCCGTCTGGGTGATGATGCTGATTCTCGCGATCGGCCTGCTGATCAAGGCCGGCCGCATTTCCTTCGAGCACGGCATTCCGCAGGACGTGCTGCTCGCGAAGACGAAGGATGCCGGGGTCGCCGGGACGCCCGGATCGGCGAGCGCGCTGCTGGCAGTTGCCGCCACATGGATCACGTATTTCGCGGCGCTCTATCTCAACTTCTGCGACTTCTCGCGCTACGCGCCGAACAAGGAAACGGTGCGCAAGGGCAACCTGTGGGGGCTGCCGATCAACCTCGTGCTGTTTTCACTGGTCGCGGGCGTCACGACGATCGCCGCATTCCAGGTGTACGGCGAAGTGCTGATTCATCCCGACCAGATCTCCGCGAAATTCGACAGCTGGTTCTTGGCGCTTCTCGCCGCGGTCACCTTCGCCGTCGCGACGCTCGGCATCAACGTCGTCGCGAACTTCGTCTCGCCGGCGTTCGATTTCGCGAACGTATTCCCGAGCGCGATCGACTTCAAGAAAGGCGGATACATCGCGGCGGCCATCGCGCTGATCCTCTATCCGTTCGCGCCGTGGGAGGGCAACGCGGCGGCATTCGTCGGCGGCATCGGCGCGACGATGGGTCCGCTCTTCGGCGTGATCATGGTCGATTACTACCTCGTCGCGAAGGCCGAGGTCAACGTGCCCGCGCTTTATGTCGAAAATGGCGAGTACCGATATCAGGGCGGATTCAACATCGCTGCGTTCATCGCGGCGGGCATCGGCGCGCTGTTCTCGAGCATCCTGCCCAATTTCAGCAACCTGCTGCCGTCGTGGTGGGGCGTGTATGGTTGGTTCTTCGGCGTCGCAATCGGTGGAGGCGTGTACTACGTGTTGCGCTCGGCTTTTCGAGGCAAGCAAGGCCCGACCGCGGCATCGAGCGG
>JBKPOL010000367.1:0-5132 GCA_046733075.1 Pseudomonadota bacterium
AGGTTAACCTGTACCTGTGGAAGTCCGGATTCCATCTGTTCTTCCCCATGCGCGGCACCGACCACTGGCGGATCGTAGGCATCCTGCCCGACGACCTGCGCGAACGGGAGGACGTCAAGTTCGACGACGTGATTCCATCGCTGCGCGAAGAGGCCGGCGCCACGCTGGCATTTCGTTCGTGCATGTGGTTTTCGACGTACCGGATCCATCATCGGCGGGCGGCGCACTTTCGTGATCGTCGCGCATTCCTGCTGGGCGATGCGGCGCACATCCACAGTCCGATGGGCGCACAGGGGATGAACACGGGCTTGCAGGATTCGTACAACCTCGGCTGGAAGCTCGCGCTCGTCATCGGGCGACAGGCCGATCCGGCGTTGCTCGATACGTACGAAGCGGAACGCATCCCGGTTGCCGAGCGGCTCCTCGAAACGACCGACCGCGCGTTTCGCCTCGTCGTATCCCAAGGCAAGCTCGCCGGCCTGCTGCGAACACGCGTCATCGCCAACGTCATGGCGTCCGCCATGCGGCGTCCGCGAATCCAGCGCATGGCCTTCCGCGTCGTGTCGCAGATCGGCATCGCCTATCCCGCGAGCGCGCTCTCGAAGTCGCTCGCTCACCCGGCGCACGGCGCGCCGCGCGCGGGCGACCGCTGTCCCTGGTTGCGCCTTCGATTCGGGTCGCAGGAACCGGTCCGCGACCTGTTCGACGTGCTCGATCCGTTGCGTTTCAACCTGCTCGTGTTCGGAACGTCGACGGCCGAACTCGCCGCGATCGACTTCGCCGACCTCGTTCGCGTGCATGCGGCGCCGACCGATGTCAACGCGGACGAGCTCGCACGTGCCGGGATTGCGGGTGTCTCGTTCTATCTGCTGCGCCCGGATGGGCACGTGGGCCTTTGCGGAGGATCGCTCGAGCGAACGGATGTCGTTACCTATCTGCGCGAGAACGTCAAGGTCGTGGACCATGACGCGGCGATCGGCCCGATTAGCGAGCGAGGCACGAGCGATTCCCGGTGAAGTCCGCAGGAGATTCCCGGCGAAGTCCGCAGGAGATTCCCGGTGAAGGGCCGCTAGAGACTGTGCAGAACCCGACGGGTGCGATGCGCTGCTTGCCAGTAGGACTTTGTTCGGAACCTGCCGCGCCCGCGACAGCTGCTCGCCAGTAACGATGGTGTTAGAAGCTGCCGCGCGCTCGACAGCTGCTTGCGTGCGGCCGCCGCATCTCGAGCGAAACGCGCTCCACACGGGCCCTTCATCGCTTCCCGGGCTATCGTCGAATCAGCGGTCGAAGCCGCGTCTGCCTCACGACGAGCGATTGACCTGCGACGGTGATCGTCGCACTGCGGGTCTTCGCTTTCCCCGAATACGGCGCGACGGTGTAATTGACGGTGCCGCTGCCGACGCCCGCTGCACCGCTCGTGATCGAGACCCAGGGCGCGTCGCTTTGCGCAGTCCACGCGCACTCCGCCGCGGTGGTCACGGCGACGCTCGCCGCACCGCCATCCTTGGGAAACGTTTCGCGGACCGGAGCGATCGCGTACGTGCAGGAGGAATCGGCGGCGAGACGGCTGACGGTGCCGCCCAGCCCGACGACGTAAAGCTCGCCCTGCTCGTCCTCCCCGAACGATGAAATGTTGAGCGGCGTCCGCAGCAGGAGCGATTGCGTCGTGCCGTCCCACGTGAATATCTCGCCGGAGCAGTAGTCGCCGTAGACGTACGTTCCCCCCGGCAGTGCTCCTTGTGCGCCGCGATACACATAGCCTCCGGTGACCGAGCAGCGTCCGCTCGAGTGGTCGTAGTCGAAGATCGGAAGCCGGTACCTGGAGGGATCGCACAGTGTTTGATCGTTCCGGGTGCATGCGAAACCCTCGTAGACGCGCCAGCCATAATTGCCGCCGCGCATGATGGGCATGTCGACCTCTTCCCGCGCGTTCTGGCCGACGTCGCCGACCCACTGCACGCCCGTTACCCGGTCGAAGCTGAAGCGCCACGGATTGCGGAAGCCGTACGCGAATATTTCGTCGCGACCCGCCGCGTTGATGAATGGATTGTCGGCCGGCGCGACGTAGGGCGTACCGGCAACAACGTCGGCATGATCGACATCGATGCGCAGAATCTTGCCCAGCAGCGTGTCGTTGTTTTGCGCGTTGTCGGGAGGATCGTTCGCGGATCCACCATCGCCGACGCCAATGTAGAGGAAACGATCCGGACCGAACGCAAGCATCCCTCCGTTGTGGTTTGCATTCGTCGGGTGGGGAATCGTGAGCAGGATCCTTTCCGAAGCGTCGGCGACGTCAGGGTCCCGGGACACCCGGTATTCGGAGATGACGATAGCGCCATCGCTCGCGCGCGTGTAGTAAACGAAGAAGCGTCCGTTCGTCGAATAGTCCGGATGAAAGGCCAGGCCGAGCAGGCCCCGCTCGCCGCCCGCCATCACCTTCCCGCGAATATCGATAAAGACGGTCGTGGTGAATGACTGCGGTTGTCGCACCAGGATGTCGCCGGTCTGCTCGACGACGAAAAGGCGCTGCGATCCATCGCCTGCGTGCGTCACGAATGCGGGAGACGACAGGCCTGTGAGCACAGGCACGAGCTGCGTTGCCGCCAGGACCGGGGCCGACATGCACAGAAAAACAGCCACGACCAATCCGCGCAATCTCGAAGCGTCCATGAACTTTCGCCCGACCACACGCGCTATTGAACCGACTTGGAGCGCCGGGCAAAGCGATTGGTTCAGGCGGGCCGCAGCGCGATCGTCAGTGCGAGCGGGACGAACAGGATCGACAGGACATGACCGATCAGCACGATAGACGCCACTTTCCCGGGCTCCTGCCTGAACTGCTCCGCGACCATGAAGTTCAGGACAGCCGGCGGAAGACTGCCGAAGAGAATCAGCAGGCCATGCTGAACGGGATCGAGATCGAGCAGTGATCCGATCAGCACCGCGATCAGCACGCCACTGACCGGACGCACGAGGCCGCCGACGACGCCGATGCGCCAATCGTCAAAGCTCACCTCGTAGAGGCGCACGCCGAGCGAGAGCAGCATCATCGGGATGAGCGCGTCGCCGACGAGCTTGATTGCGACGGCGAGCCAGTCCGGCAACGGCGGATGGATCACCGCAAAGGCGAAGCCGAGCACCGTCGAGATGACGATGGGGTTGCGCGCAAGGTTGCCGAACTTCGCATGGTGATCGATCATCCAGACGCCAACCGTGAACTGCAGTAGGTTCGATATGGTGAACAGCGCGACCATCGGCGAGAAGCCGGCGGTGCCGTAGGCGAGCGCGGCAAGCGGTAGTCCCATGTTGCCGCAATTGTTGAACATCATCGGCGGCACGAATGTGCGGGCGCTGGTTTTCAGCACTCGCGCGAACGGCCATGCGAGGGCACCGGAGCCGAGAACGACGGCGATGCTGCCGATCAGCAGCATGCGGTTTGCCCCCATGTCGAAATCCTTGCTCGCAAGGGCGGAGAAGACGAGTGCGGGCGCGAGCACGTTCATGCTGATATGGTTGACGACGGCCATGTCGGGCTTCATGCGCCGTGCATAGAAGTAGCCGAGAAGGACGATCGAGAAGACCGGCAGGATGATGCCGAGGATCCGCCCTAGCATTTCGGGTCGAAGTTTCGGGTGCGCCGCGCACGCGCAAGGTCGTCGCTCTGCATCACGTCGGCCCGAAACTTCGCTTCGCTAGAGGATGTACTGCGCGAGGTTGTCGTCCCCTGCGATACCGGCGAGCCGGCTATCGACGAACGTCGCGTCGATTTCAATCGTCTCGCCGGTGCGCCGCGCTGCATGGAACGATACGTCCTCGAGCAGGCGTTCCATCACCGTGTAGAGACGCCGCGCGCCGATGTTCTCCTGGCGTTCGTTCACGGCATGCGCGATTTCCGCGACACGTCGAATGCCATCCGACTTGAAGTCGAGGTGGACCTGCTCCGTCTCGAGCAACGCCTTGTATTGCATCGTGAGACACGCATCGGTCGACGTCAGGATGCGTTCGAAGTCCTCGACCGACAGCGACGAGAGCTCGACGCGTATCGGCAGCCGTCCCTGCAGCTCGGGAATCAGGTCCGACGGCTTCGACAGGTGAAAGGCGCCCGATGCGATGAACAGGATGTGATCCGTCTTGATCATGCCGTACTTCGTCGTCACCGTCGTCCCTTCGACGAGCGGCAGCAGGTCGCGCTGCACACCCTGGCGCGAGACGTCGGCACCGTGCGTATCGGTGCGGGCCGCGATCTTGTCGATCTCGTCGATGAAGACGATGCCGTTCTGCTCCGCCGATGCGACTGCGCGCGCCTTGATGTCGTCGTCGTTGATGAGCTTGCCGGCCTCCTCGTCGGTCAACTGCTTCAACGCCTCGGGAACCTTCATCCGCTTCACCTTGCGCCGGCCCCCGCCGATCTGCTGGAACATGCCCTGGATCTGCGAGGTCAGGTCCTCCATTCCGGGCGGCGCCATGATCTCCATCTGCGGAGCCGAAACCGCAACCTCGACGTCGATGTCCCTGTCGTCGAGCTGTCCTTCGCGCAGCATCTTGCGGAATTTCTGGCGCGTCGCGGAATCGGCGGGCTTCATGTCGCTGAAGTTGACCTCGCGCGCGGGCGGAAGCAGCACGTCGAGCACGCGCTCCTCCGCAGCGTCCGCCGCACGGTCGCGCACCATGCGTGCTTCGGTTTCGCGCATCTGTTTGACGGACACCTCGACCAGGTCGCGGACGATCGTGTCCACGTCACGGCCGACATAGCCGACTTCGGTGAACTTCGTCGCTTCCACCTTCACGAACGGCGCGTCCGCAAGACGGGCGAGCCGGCGCGCGATCTCCGTCTTGCCGACGCCCGTCGGGCCGATGAGCAGGATGTTCTTCGGCGTGATTTCCTGACGGAGAGGTTCAGGAACCTGCTGCCGGCGCCAGCGGTTGCGCAGTGCGATGGCGACCGCGCGCTTCGCCGCATCCTGCCCGACGATGTGCTTGTCGAGCTCCGAGACGATTTCCTCCGGCATCATCGGCAATGCCATGCTGAGTATCCTGGGGAGCCTTTCGGTGATGGCAAATGAAACGGCCGCCGGAGTTGCGGCGGCCGCTTGATTTTACGCGAGCGCTCGTCGCAGCTCGTCGTTATGCGC
>JBKPOL010000368.1:0-11157 GCA_046733075.1 Pseudomonadota bacterium
CCTTTACTTCGCGCTGCTCGCGAAGAAGCACGACCCTCGGCACGAGATCACGGTCGTCGAGCGCAATCGACCGTACGACACGTTCGGCTGGGGGGTGGTGTTCTCGGACCAAACGCTCGGCAACCTCGCCGCGGCCGATCCCGAATCGCACGCAGAGATCGAGGACGCCTTCTTCCATTGGGACGCGATCGACGTCCACTTTCGCGGGCGCACGATCACCTCCGGCGGACATGGCTTCTGCGGCATCGGCCGCAAGCGGCTGCTGAACATCCTGCAGCGCCGCTGCGAAGCGCTCGGCGTGGAGCTCGTGTTCGATACCAACGTCGAGGACGAGCGTGCGCAGGTCGAGGAATTCGCTGCCGATGTCGTCGTCGCCGCGGACGGCATCAACAGCCGCATCCGCCAGCGCTACGCGGATTCCTATGCGCCTGACATCGACCTGCGCCGCTGCCGCTTCGTGTGGCTGGGGACGAAGAGACGCTTCAATGCGTTCACCTTTGCGTTCGAGGAAACGCCGCACGGCTGGTTCCAGGCGCACGCGTATCAATACGACGGCGACACGTCGACGTTCATCGTCGAGACACCCGAGGAGGTGTGGAAAGCGGCGGGCATCGACCAGATGTCGCAGGAGGAGGGAATCGCCTTCTGCGAACGGCTCTTCGCACGTCATCTCGACGGCCAGCGGCTCATGTCCAACGCTTTGCATCTGCGCGGCTCCGCGATCTGGATCCGCTTCCCGCGCGTCATCTGCCGTTCGTGGACGCATTGGACTCGCACCGGGGGCCGCGACATTCCGGTTGTGCTGATCGGCGACGCGGCGCATACCGCTCACTTTTCCGTCGGCTCCGGAACGAAGCTCGCGCTCGAGGACGCAATCAAGCTTGCCCGCGCGCTCCACGAGCAGCGCGACATGCGCGACGCGCTCAACGCCTACGAAGCGGAGCGCAGCGTCGAGGTGCTGAAGCTGCAGAATGCGGCGCGCAACTCCACCGAGTGGTTCGAGCACGTCGACCGCTATACGTCGTTCGACGCGCTGCAGTTCGCGTACAGCCTGCTGACTCGCAGTCAGCGTATCTCGCACGAGAACCTGCGCCTGCGCGACGCGACGTTCGTCCGCCGGGCCGAGAGGTGGTTCGCGGAGCGTGCGAGGCTCGAGTCGTCCGGCGAGCGCCCGCCGCCACCGATGCTGACGCCATTTACGCTGCGTGGCGTCACCGTGCCGAATCGCGTCGTTGTTTCGCCGATGGCCCAGTACTCGTGCGTGGACGGCTTGCCGGACGACTATTACCTCGTGCATCTCGGAAGTCGCGCTCACGGGGGCGCCGGCCTCGTCTTCACGGAGTTGACGTGCATCGCACCCGATGCCCGGATCAGCCCTGGCGGCGCCGGGCTCGACAACGACGCGCACGTAGCGGCGTGGACACGGATCGTTGATTACTGCCATCAACGGACCAAGGCGAAGGTCGCGCTGCAACTTGGTCATGCGGGACCCAAGGGATCCACGCAGCTCGGCTGGAAGGATGCCGACGAGCCGCTCCCTGCGGACAATTGGCCCTTGCTGGCGCCGTCGGCAATCGCATACGGACCCCACAACCAGGTGCCGCGCGCGATGACGCAGGACGACCTCGCTCGCGTGCGGGATCAATTCGTCGCCTCCACGCGAATGGCGATCACGTGCGGTTTCGACTGGCTCGAGCTGCATTGCGCACATGGTTACCTGCTGTCAGCGTTCCTCTGTCCGCTGACCAATCGGCGCGACGACGCGTACGGCGGATCGCTCGTGAATCGGTGTCGTTATCCGCTCGAGGTCTTCCGCGCGATGCGTCAAGCCTGGCCGGGCGAGCGACCGATGTCGGTGCGCATTTCAGCGCACGATTGGGCACCGGGCGGCAACACGCCCGACGACGCCGTGGAGATCGCGCGCCTCTTCAAGGACGCGGGCGCCGATCTCATCGACGTGAGCTCGGGGCAGACGACGCGGGAGGCCAAGCCTGTGTACGGCCGCATGTACCAGACTCCGTTCGCAGACAGGATCCGCAACGAAGTCGAGATCGCGACGATGGCCGTCGGCGCGATCTTCGAACCCGATCACGTCAACAGCATCCTGATGGCTGGCCGCGCGGACCTCTGTGCGCTTGGTCGACCGCATCTTGCCGATCCGTACTGGACGTTGCATGCGGCAGCGGCACTCGGCTATCCGGACATCGAGTGGCCGGTGCAGTACCGGCAGGGCAAGGCCCAGCTCGAACGCAATCGCGCGCGCGCGGCGGCGATGGCAGATGAACGGCCCGAAGCGAACGGCTGACCGAAAAGACGTTCGCCATGATCTCGAGTCCACGCGTGTCCGTCGGTTCACCGATCCAAGATCGGGCGGGCCGGTCTTCGTATGCGGGCGACGCGCTCGCCGGGACGCGGGCGCTGGTGACCGGGGGCGCGAGCGGCATCGGCTTTGCAATCGGACAGCGCCTGCAGGCGATGGGTGCCGCATTGACGCTGGTGGGCCGCGATCAGACGAGGCTCGACCGTGCGCTGGATCTTCTCGCCGACGATCGCAACGATGCGATTGCCTGCGACATCGGTGATGCGACCGCGGTCGATGCGCTCTTCGCGGAACTGGTGCAGGCACATCGCGCGCCCGACGTCCTCGTCAACAACGCGGGCGGCGCGACGTCCGCGGCATTTGATGCGATTTCCGACGAGCTGTGGAACGAGACGCTGCGAGTGAACCTGACGGGCGTGTTCCATTGCACGCAAGCCGCATTGCCGTCGCTGCTGCAGAAATCGTGGGGCCGCATCGTCAACATCGCGAGCACTGCGGGATTGATCGGGTATCGCAACGTTGCCGCGTATTGCGCAGCCAAGCATGGCGTGATCGGGCTCACGCGTTCGCTCGCGCTTGAAGTTGCGCACAGCGGTGTAACGGTCAACGCCGTGTGTCCGGGATATACGGAGACAAAGATGGTGCGCGATGCCATCGCGCGCATGGCGAAAGAGACAGGGAAATCCCAGGCGGATGCAAGGGAGGCGCTGGTACGGCGCAATCCCCAGCGACGGCTCGTATTGCCGGAAGAGGTGGCGGCGACGGTGGCATGGCTCTGCCTGCCGGAGTCGCAGTCGATCAATGGACAGGCGATCGCCGTGTCCGGAGGGGAGGTGATGACAGGATGAGCACCGTGTTCGAAGTGCCGCGCGTCGAACCCGAAACGCGGGGTCCGGAGGAGGCCCATCTGTCGCTGCGCCTGTGGCTGCAGCTTTTCACTTGCACGGCGATGATCGAGCGGCATGTGCGCGAGAAGCTGCGCACTCGCTTCGACATCACGCTGCCGCGCTTCGACATGATGGCGCAGCTCGACCGCGAGCCGAAGGGGCTCAAGATGAGCGAGCTGTCGCGCAGGCTGATGGTGACCGGGGGCAATGTCACGGGCCTGACGGATCAACTGGTCGCGGAAGGGCTCGTCGTGCGCCGCGGCATTCCCGGTGATCGCCGCGCATACAACGTTCGGTTGACGCAGAGGGGAAAGCGGCAGTTCGACGCGATGGCCGCGGAACACGAGCTGTGGATCGACGATCTCTTTGCCGACGTTTCGCCGGAAGCGCGCGAGGTGCTCCACGAATCGGTCATCGGGCTCAAGGCGGCGATCGCTGCGCGACTGTCCGCGGAAAGCCCATCGGGCGGGCACGACGAGCACGGCTGAGCCGCGGGATGCATCGAACGCACCTCGAGTGGCCGTTCTTCGACGCAGCGCACCGGACGCTCGCGGCCGACGTCGACCGCTGGGCGACGGGGGCGGTGCAGCGCGGCAAGACGGAGGCGCAATTCCGCAATGCCACGAGCAAGCGCGCGGTCGACGAATACATCGGGGCCAACGTCGACGCGATTTGTCGGCGTCATGTCGCATCGCTCGGGGCCGCGGGCCTGCTAAGGCATTGCGTCCCTGCGTGCTTCGGCGGCGCTTCACCGCGCGTCGATTCGCGCGCGCTTTGCGTCGTGCGCGAGACGCTTGCGTGGCACGACGCGCTCGCGGACTTCGCCTTCGCCATGCAGGGCCTCGGCGCCGGGCCGATCGCCCTTGCGGCAGCGAGCACCGATCACCCGGCCGCTCATTGGCTCGCTGCCGTCGCCGAAGGAACGGCGATTGCCGCATTCGCCTTGAGCGAGCCGGACGCCGGATCCGACGTCGCGGCGATGACCTCGCGCGCGGTGCGCGATGGCGCCGACTGGATGATCGAGGGCTGCAAGACGTGGATCTCCAACGGCGGAATCGCCGATTTCTACTGCGTGTTCGCGCGCACTCAGGTCACGCCGGGCGCGCGCGGAATCTCCGCGTTTGTCGTGCCTGCGGACGCGCCCGGCCTGCGCATCGCCGAGCGTATCGACGTCATCGCGCCGCATCCGCTCGCGCGCCTCGAATTCGACGGGTGCCGAGTGCGAGGCGAGGCGCTGCTCGGCAATGAGGGAGACGGTTTCAAGCTTGCGATGCGCACGCTGGACATCTTTCGTGCGTCGGTCGGCGCCGCGGCCGTGGGATTTGCGCGGCGGGCCATCGACGAAACGGTCCGCTATGCAGGTTCGCGAAAGATTCTCGGCGGGACGCTCGGCGAACGCGATGTCGCGCGAGCGATGCTCGGTCAGATGGCCACCGATCTCGACGCCGCCGCGCTGCTCGTCTATCGTGCAGCGTGGACCCGCGATGTCAGGCAGGTTCGCACGACGTCGGAAGCAGCGATGGCGAAGCTAATGGCAACCGAATCAGCGCAGCTGATCATCGATCATGCGGTGCAGCTGCACGGCGCGCGCGGCCTCAGCCGCGGTGAAGTCGTCGAGCGGCTCTATCGGGAGATCCGTGCGCTGCGGATCTACGAAGGCGCGACCGAGGTGCAGAAGCTCATCATCGGCCGCGAGCTGCTGCGAGGCAGCGATCAGGATGCGACATCGCCGACACCATGAGTCGAACTGCACATCTCGACACGTTCGCGCGCGACAACCTTCCGCCGCGCGACAGCTGGCCGGAACTCGTGTTCGATCTGCCCGAACTCCGCTATCCCGAGCGGATGAATTGCGCGACGGAACTGCTCGACCGCGCCGTCGAGCGCGGTTGGGCCACGCGAACCGCGATCCTGTCGACGACGGGCGTGCGATGGAACTATGCCGATCTGCTCGCCGATGCGAATCAGATCGCGCATGTGCTCGTCGAGGACATGGGACTTGTGCCCGGCAACCGCGTGTTGCTGCGCGGGGCGAACTCGCCGGCGATGGCCGCTTGCTGGTTTGCGGTCATCAAGGCCGGCGGAATCGCGGTGGCGACGATGGCACTGCTTCGCGCGAAGGAGCTGACGGACATCATCGTGAAGGCGCAGGTGTCGCATGCGTTGTGCGACGCTCGGCTGGCGGACGAAATGCGAGCCGCGCGTGCCTCGTGTCCGACGCTACGCGAGGTCGCGTACTTCGCCGCGGAGGCGGACGACGGCGTCGAGGCGCGGGCACGTCGGAAACCCGCGCACTTCGCAAATGTCGACACGGCTGCCGAAGATACTGCGCTGATCGCCTTCACTTCCGGGACGACGGGGAAGCCGAAAGGCACAATGCATTTCCACCGCGACGTGATGGCCGCCTGCGATTGCTGGCCGCGCGCCATATTGCGGGCGACCGCCGATGACGTATTCACCGGGAGCCCGCCCCTCGCGTTCACGTTTGGGCTCGGCGGATTGCTGCTCTTTCCGATGCGTATCGGTGCATCGACGTTGCTCGTCGAGCGTCCCGCGCCCGATGCTTTGCTGGACGCCGTGGCGACCCACCGCGCAACGGTGCTCTTCACCGCGCCGACGTCGTACCGTGCGATGGCGCCAAAAGTCGCAGGATGCGACCTTTCGTCGCTACGGAAGTGCGTGTCGGCGGGAGAGGCGCTGCCTGCGGCGACCCGCCAGCTCTGGAAGGGCGCCACGGGGATCGAAATCATCGACGGCATCGGGTCGACCGAGATGTTGCACATCTTCATCTCGCACGACGAGGCGAGTGCGAGACCCGGGTCGACCGGCAAGCCGGTTCCCGGATACCGCGCGTGTGTGATGGACGACAAAGGTCAGCCGCTGCCTCCGGGACAGGTCGGCCAGCTCGCCGTGAAGGGCCCGACCGGCTGCCGATACCTCGGCGATCCGCGACAGTCGAACTACGTTCGCAACGGCTGGAACTACACGGGTGACGCATACCTCGTCGACGACGACGGCTATTTCGTCTATCAGGCGCGCACCGACGACATGATCGTCAGCGCCGGGTACAACATCGCCGGCCCCGAGGTGGAAGGTGCGCTCCTGCTGCATCCCGCGGTCGCCGAATGCGGCGTCGTAGGGATCGACGACATGGACCGCGGGCAGATCGTCAAGGCATTCGTCGTGCTGAAGCCCGGGCACGAAGGCAACGCGTCGATGACGCTCGAACTGCAGGACTTCGTTAAGCGCACGATCGCGCCGTACAAATATCCACGCGCGATCGAGTATGTGGCCAGTCTTCCGCGCAGCGAAGTCGGCAAGCTGCAGCGCTTCCGCTTGCGGCGGGGGGACGCGAACCTTCATTCGTGATGGGTCGAAAGTGCGTCTTCCGCAGTCACTCTGACGAAGAAAGGAGCGAGCGATGCAGCCATTGCAGCCACCTGGCTGGGCATCTCCGAAGGGGTATGCGAACGGCATCGCCGCCCAGGGCAGGCTCGTCTTCGTCGGCGGGCAGATCGGGTGGAACGCGCAGCAACAATTCGAATCGGACGACTTCGTTGCGCAGGCCAGGCGCGCGCTGCAGAACATCGTCGCCGTGCTGGCCGAGGCGGGTGCAGGGCCGGAGCACGTCGTGCGCATGACCTGGTACGTCGTCGACAAGCGCGAATATGCGTCGAGCCTGCGGGCACTCGGCAGCGCCTACCGCGAAGTGATGGGCAATCACTACCCTGCGATGACCGCGGTGCAGGTGGTTGCGCTGATCGAAGATCGTGCACGCGTTGAGATCGAGGCGACGGCGGTCTTGCCCGATCGAGCGATTGCCGAGGGAACGGCCACGACGTAAGGCAGGCACGAAATGGCCGTGAATCAGTACAACGACGTCGACGGAGAAGCGGGCCGCATCGACGTGGGCGGCGTGCCGCGGGCGGGACGCCCCGGCATTGGCTCGCCGGATGGCAATTGCCGCGTCGGCGCGCGATAATCGCGCTCATCCCGCAAGCCTGCCCGACGTTGCTGACCGCGTCGCTTTGGCCGTTGCCCGGCCCGCACCCGGAGCCTGCCATGAACGCTCCCGAACGTATCGCCCGCACGAAGCCCTCGTTCAAGTGGGACGATCCGCTGCTCCTCGATGATCAGCTCAACGAGGAAGAACGGATGGTGCGCGACACCGCGCACGCTTATGCGCAGGAGAAGCTGCTTCCGCGCGTGCGCGACGCCTTTCGCAACGAGACGACCGATCCTTCGATCTTCCCTGAGATGGGCGCGCTGGGCCTGCTCGGCATCACGCTGCCCACCGAATACGGCGGCGCCGGGCTGAGCTACGTCTGCTACGGCCTCGTCGCGCGCGAGATCGAGCGCGTCGACTCCGGCTACCGCTCGATGATGAGCGTGCAGAGCTCGCTCGTGATGTTTCCAATCTACACGTACGGCAGCGAAGCCCAGCGCCGGCGCTACCTGCCGTCGCTCGCGAGCGGCGAGCGCATCGGCTGTTTCGGACTGACCGAACCGAATCACGGATCGGATCCGGGATCGATGGAAACGCGGGCCCGCACCGTCGAGGGCGGATACCGTTTGACGGGTGCGAAGACGTGGATCTCGAATTCGCCGATCGCCGACGTCTTCGTCGTATGGGCCAAGCACGACGGTGTCGTGCGCGGGTTCATTCTCGAGAAGGAAATGCGCGGCCTCTCAGCCCCGAAGATCGAGGGCAAATTCTCGCTTCGCGCATCGATCACGGGCGAGATCGTCATGGACGACGTCTTCGTCCCCGCGGAGAACATGCTGCCGAACGTGCAGGGGCTGAAGGGTCCGATGGGCTGCCTGAACAGCGCGCGGTACGGCATCGCGTGGGGTGCGCTCGGCGCAGCCGAATTCTGCTGGCAGGCTGCGCGTCAATACGTGCTCGACCGCAAGCAATTCGGCCGCCCGCTCGCTGCGAACCAGCTGATCCAGAAGAAGCTCGCCGACATGCAGACGGAGATCACGCTCGGTCTGCAGGGATGCCTGCGCCTCGGAAGGCTCAAGGACGAGGACCGTGCGGCGGCCGAGATCACGTCGATCATGAAGCGCAACAGCTGCGGCAAGGCGCTCGAGATCGCCCGCACGGCGCGCGACATGCATGGCGGCAACGGCATCGTCGATGAGTTCCACGTCATCCGCCACGTGCTGAACCTTGAGACGGTGAACACGTACGAGGGCACGCACGACATCCACGCGCTGATCCTCGGTCGCGCCCAGACGGGCATCTCCGCGTTCTGATTCGCGTTTGTCGGATAGCAACGCCATCGGAAATTCTGCATGAAGCTCTACGATTATTTTCGCTCGTCCGCCGCGTACCGCGTGCGCATCGCGCTCAACCTCAAAGGCGTCAAGCCGGACGAGCGCACCTTCGTACACCTGCGCATGGGCAACCAGCGAGCGCAGGACTACCTCGCACTGAACCCGCAGGGCCTGGTGCCGGCGCTTGCGCTCGATGACGGACACGTGCTGACGCAATCGCTCGCGATCATCGAGTACCTCGACGAGACGTTTCGAGAGCCGCCGCTCCTGCCGGCGGACGCGATCGCCCGCGCGCGTGTTCGTGCGATCGCGCTGCAAATCGCGTGTGAGATTCACCCGCTTAACAACCTGCGCGTTCTCAACTATCTGATCGGCACGCTTGGCGTGGCCAAGGAGCAGAAGGATGGCTGGTATCGGTACTGGATCGACGTCGGCTTCGAGGCGCTCGAGCGGCAATTGACGCGGGATCGCGAGACGGGGCCGTTCTGTCATGGCGATGCGCCTACGCTCGCCGACATCTGCCTCGTGCCGCAGATCGCCAATGCGCGCCGATTCAACATTGACATGTCGCCCTACCCGACGCTCACCCGCATCGAAACCGCGTGCAACGCGCTTCCGGCATTTGCAGACGCGGCACCTTCCCGTCAACCGGACGCCGAGTAGGAGCATCGACGATGCAGTACGTGATACCCGCGTGGGAGCTGCCCTCCGTCCCCGTCGTCGGCACGCGCGACCGCTTCCCGGTTCGACACATCTACTGCGTCGGGCGAAACTATGCGGAGCATGCGACGGAGATGGGCGGCGATGCGTCCAGGGAACCGCCGTTCTTCTTCACCAAGCCCGCGGATGCGGTCGTTCCGGTCGTTCCACCGGAGGTTGGACGCGTGCCGTATCCGCTCTCCACCAAGAACTTCCATCACGAGCTCGAGCTGGTCGTCGCGATCGGGCGGAGCGGTGTACGGATCGCGCCCGCCGATGCGCAGGGGCTGATCTACGGCTACGCGGTCGGCCTCGACATGACGCGCCGCGATCTGCAAAACGAGATGCGCGAAAAGAAGCGGCCCTGGGACATCGGCAAGTCGTTTGCGCATGCCGCGCCGATCGCGCCGATCCACCCGGCAGCGAAGACCGGTGCGCTCACTCACGGCGAGATCGCGCTCGACGTGAACGGCGAGAAGCGTCAGCGCGGTGACCTGCGCGACATGGTTTGGGCCGTTCCGGACGTGCTCGCGTTCCTGTCGCAGCTGTATCGTCTCGAACCCGGCGACCTCATTTTCACGGGCACACCGGCGGGCGTCGGACCGGTTGTCGTCGGCGATCGCCTCGACGGACGCATCGAGGGCGTGACGCCGCTTTCGATCGAGATCGTCCCGGCTCGCGATTGATGCCGGCGATTCGACTGACGCCGGAGGAAGTCGAACGTGGTTACAACAACCGCGCGGCCGTTCCGGACCATCCGTATTGGCTCGAGCAGTTCCTCGTGCGCTCCGCATTGGCGCTCGAGGCGTTGCGCCCGGCTCGCGACGTTCGCTACGGTCCGAATCCGAACGAAACGCTCGATCTGTTCGTTCCGCCCACGCCCGCGCGCGGCACGCTGATGTTCATTCACGGCGGCTACTGGCGCGCATTCGACAAGTCGGATCACGCATTCGTCGCGCCGGCCTTCGTTGCTGCCGGTTTTGCCGTCGCAGTCATCAACTACGATCTCTGTCCGCAGGTCACGATTGCGGCGATCGTCGATGAATGCCGGCGCGCGGTCGAATGGATGTCGCGCGAAGGTCCGTCGCACGGTGCGCCGGCGCCGCTCGTCATCGCCGGGCATTCGGCGGGCGGTCATCTGGTCGCGATGATGTATGCGACCGACTGGGCCGCGCGCGGATTCGCGGTCGCTCCATTCGTTGGGGGCGTCACGCTTTCGGGCGTCCATGATCTCGCGCCGCTCGTACTGTTTACGCACAACGCCGACTTGCGGCTCGACGACGCGGAAGCCGCGCGCGTGTCGCCGGTGAACCACGCACCGAGCGTCGACGCTCCGCTCGTCGTTGCGGTCGGCGCCGATGAGACCTCGGAGTTCATTCGGCAGTCGGCGCTCCTGTGGAAGGCGTGGCCGAGCACGCACCCAGCTGCAATGCGCGAGTTCCTCGCGATTCGCGAGCGGCATCACTTCAACGTCGTCCTCGATTACACGGACGCGGAAAGCGCACTCGCGAAAGCGACCACTGCGCTTTTCGCCGCACCGGGCGCCATCGCTTCGGACAATCGCCCAATCTCCCCGCGCGCATGACGTTTGCGAAGCGGGCGTTGCGGTAAAATGTGCGACGCTTCATCAAGGAACGTCGCGGATGCCCGTCGCACCGATTGTCGAGATCATCGCGGAGATCAAGGCCGGGCGGATGGTCGTCCTCGTCGACGAAGAGGATCGCGAGAACGAGGGCGACCTCGTGCTTGCCGCCGATTGCGTATCGGCGGAAGCGATCAACTTCATGGCGCGCTACGGCCGCGGTCTCGTCTGCATGCCCATCACGGAGACGCGCGCACGCCAGCTGAATCTCGCGCCGATGACGCCCGTCAATCGCTCCGTGCATGGCACGAACTTCACGGTGTCTATCGAGGCGGCGCATGGCGTCACCACCGGCATTTCGGCTGCTGATCGCGCCCACACGATTCGCG
>JBKPOL010000369.1:0-3593 GCA_046733075.1 Pseudomonadota bacterium
TCAGTCCGGGACGCTTTCCTCCGCCCGGGGAGACGTGGGATGCGCTGAAGCAGATCGCTGCCAACGGTTACGCGGACGCGCGCCTCTCCGAGCATGTCCTGCACAGCGTGAAGCTCGTGCTCCTGGGCTTCACCGCCGCGACAGTGACCGGCGTTCCGCTCGGTCTCGCGATGGGCGCGAGCCGCGCCTTCGAAGCCTTCGTCAATCCCGCGTTTCTGCTGATCCGCCCGATCCCGCCGCTCGCGTGGATTCCGCTCGCGATCGTGTGGCTCGGACTCGGCGACGCGGCGAAAGTGCTCATCATCTGGTTCGCGGCGTTCGTTCCCGCGGTCATCAACAGCTACGGCGGCGTGCGCGCGATCGAGCCGCATCTGATCGAGGCCGCGCGGATGCTCGGCGTCTCCCGGCGGATGGTAGTCCGCGAAGTGCTGATTCCGGGTGCGCTGCCGATGATCTTCACCGGGCTGCGCCTTTCGCTGCAAGCCTGCTGGACGACGCTCGTGGCCGGTGAGCTGATCGGTGCGATCGCCGGCCTCGGCCATGTGTTGTATCAGGCGTCGCTCGACATCTTCCCTGCAATGATCGTCGTCGGCATGGCCGCGGTGGCGGTCACCGGAGCTTTGATGACGATGATCCTGGGGTGGCTCGAGCGGCGTTCGATGCCATGGCGCTCATGACGCTTCGCAGGCGGCGCCTGCTCATAGTGCGAGCGCCGCGGTCGCACACGTGAGATCGACCGCGAACCTTGCCGGCTTGCGCACGTTGTCCTTTCGGCGCTGGCTCGCGCTATCCATCGCAGGCTTCGTCGCGTTCTTCGCAATCTGGTGGCTCATCGCGGCGAGCGGACTTGTCCAGCGCCAGTTTCTGCCGACGCCCCTCGAAGTGTTCGAGCGCTTCGTGGCCCTTACGCACACGCCATTCGTCGGCTACACGCTGCAGCAGCATCTTGCGTCGAGCTTCGGCCGCTTCGCGGCAGGCTTTGGGCTCGCGGTGCTGATCGGCCTCCCCCTCGGCCTGCTCATGGGGTGGTTTCGCTGGCTCGATGCCGTGGTGTCGCCACTCTTCGATGCATTGCGCTTCGTCGCGCCGATCGCGTGGGTGCCCTTCGCTGCGTTGTGGTTCGGCACGGGGATCGGAGGACCCGTGCTGATCATTTTCAGTGGCGCGTTCCCGCCGTGCGTGATCAACGCCTATCGTGGCGCGAAATACGTCGAGCCGCGCTTCGTCGAGGCCGCGCAGATGCTCGGGGCGACGCACTTCCGCATGATCACCGAGGTGCTGCTGCCGGCCTCCGTGCCGTCGATCGTCGCGGGACTGCGGATCAGCGCCGGATTGGGCTGGCAGTCGCTCGTTGGCGCGGAACTGATCGTGGCGTCGAGCGGAATCGGCTACCTGCTCGTCAAGGGACAGGCGGCCATCAGCACCTCGATCGTCATGAGCGGCATGATCGCGATCGGCATCGTAGGATTCGCGATCGATGCGCTGCTCCGCACGCTCGAGCGTCGGATAAACCTGCGGCGCGGGATCGGCTGACTACGCGGTCAGGTCGATCAATCACCCGCCCAAGCAGTGACCACGAGCGTCAGACCGCCAACGCATCCCTGACGCGGTGCGCGAGCGAGCGCGACGTATCACGCAGCCGCGCCGGCTGCGCGGCTCGCCGCATCCGGTTGCCTCGCTCGATCATCGTCGGGCCGTTGGAGTGCGTGAACGCTCGCCCGATCAGAAACGCCCCGAGGACGAACATTCCGCTGAACGCGAGTGTGGCACCCGGGAACGAGCGCACGGTATTGACGGCGATCTCGCCCGCGCGCGGGGCAGCAAGCTCGAAACGACGGCGCGTCATCTCGGCGCCGAGTTCGGCCAGGCGCCGTTCGCCCAGTGAGCGCTCGGCGTCGGGAAGCAGCATCGTTTCCTCGTCCGCCACGTGGCGCATGACGTCGCGCATCAACTCCATCATCGTCATGTCGAACGCCGGATCGTGTGGTCGCGTTTGCCGGAGCTGCGCGATCAAGCGCCGCATTTCGTTGTGTTCGGGAACGCTCTTGTTGACGAGTTCGGGATCGACGGTGCGCATCGCCGGATAGAAGATCTCCTCCTCGAGCCGTGCGTGGATCTCGAGCGCGAGACAGATCGTTTCCCCGATGGCCCGCTTCTTGTCGGGTGTCGCATCCAGCCGATACTTGTGGAACGTCGCGACGACATGCGTGTGGTCCATGCGAATCATCGTCGTCGCGCTCGGCGTGACGCGGCTCATCATCTCGTTCATGGGGCTCTCCATTGAATAGGTGTTTGAATCGGTCAGGGCGCGGGCCGATGGCCGTAGATGTCGCCGCCACCGCTCGCGTGCCACAGCCCGCCCTCGGGATCGCGTGATGGCGGCTGGTCATACTGTTGTCGATCGGCCTGCTTGGCAGCGATCTTCTGGCCGAGCGCCGGGGCGATCTTCGCCATCGTCGTGTTGATCTTCGACATCAGGCCAACTTTCACGTCGCGCACGGGCTTGGTCGCGGCGTTCAGGATCGCATCCGCGACCTTGCGCGGATCGATCTGCGGCGTCGGCAATTTTGGCTCGCGGTCCATGTAATTCCGCGCGTGCTGCGGGTACGGCGTGTTGACCGCGGTCGGCTGGATCAGCGTGATGGCTACAGGTGCCTTGTCGAGGTCGCAAACCTCGATCCGAAGCGCATCGGTGAAGCCCTTGACCGCATGCTTGGAAGCCGAATACATGCCCTGCAGCGGAATGACTGCGTCGCTCACTTCACTGCCTACATTGATCAAGGCGCCACCATTCTGTCGGAGATGGGGAAGCGCAACGAGCGAGCCGTAGACGACGCCCCAGAAGTTCGTGTCGAACAGGCGCCGGTTGTCGGCATCGCTTACTTCCTCGAGGCGTCCGTAGATGGCGACGCCCGCGTCATTGATCCACGTGTCGATGCGGCCGAAGCGCTCGATCGCCGCGTCGGCGATGCGCCTCACGTCGTCCTCGCGGCCGACATCGGCTACGACGTAAACGGCTTCGCCGCCCTCGCTCGCGATGGCCCGCACGATTTCGGCGAGGCGGGCCTCACTGCGCGCTGCAAGCACGAGCTTCGAACCCGCCTGCGCGGCGGCTTCGGCCGTTGCGAGGCCGATGCCACTCGACGCGCCGGTAATGACGATCACTTGTTCATCCAAAGCTTTTAGTTTCGCGTCCATGAGTCCTCGACAGCGCAACGCCGGTTGACGGCACGATTTGTGTGTTGCAAGCCGTGTGCCGCGCAATGGTCTCTCTGTTTGACGTTATCGACAAAAGAGCGCCCCCTTGCTCGCGCTTCAATGTTTTCAAAACCCGAAACTCCCTCGGCCTCGAGCAGTCCCACACGGAGGCGTTGCGACAGTGAGCGCTGCTGCACGGTGGTCACGAACAGGTGCGCAAGGCCCTGCTCCGGTGGACCGCGCTCGGGCAACGCCATCCAGTCACCAAAGCTTATTTATCGAAAGTAAAGGAGTCGCACTCATGGCAACGACACAGTCAGGCACATCGGGCTCGAGCACCACGCGAGGGTCGGGCAGCGGCACGCAGGGCGGAATGGGGCGCGGAGGACGGCAGG